>CALWNA010000142.1 GCA_944382505.1 uncultured Lachnospiraceae bacterium | reverse complement strand
GGATTCCGCAATTTTAAAAACTTTAGGAACAGAATACTCCTTGCCACGAAATAAAGAAACACATTTGTGGACAATGATCCACAAATGTGTTGTAAACTTAAGTTACCCCCACTCTTGACAAAGAGCCTTTATTGTAATCTTTTATTTATTATCTATCTTATTTGTTCTGTAAAAAATCAGGAATCTTGATTGCCTTTTCCTCTACGGAACTATGCGGTGTAGTTGATGCATTTCTTGTATAGTCGGTTTTTGGTGTAGCTGAGGATGGTGTAGCATTAAAGGAAAATGACTTCTTTGTCGTTCCCCCGAATCCAAATGGTGCTGCCTTTTCAGCCGGCTGACCGATACCTGTTGCCATAACTGTAATGGAGCATTCATCCGGATATGTATCATCATATCTTACACCGAAAATAATATTTGCGTCTTCCCCGGCAAGTTCCTGTACATAACTTGCCGCTTCATTTGCTTCAAAGAGACTTACATCACCTGTAATGTTAATAATAACATTCTTTGCGCCGTTAATTGTCGTCTCCAGAAGTGGAGATGTGACAGCCTGCTGAACTGCTTCTGATGCTTTCTCATCACCGCTCGCCTCACCAATACCGATATGTGCAATCCCTGCATCTCTCATAACCGTCTGTACATCAGCAAAATCAAGGTTAATCAGCGAAGGAACGTTAATCAGGTCTGTAATCCCCTGAACAGACTGTTGCAAAACTTCGTCAGCCTTCTTTAATGCTTCCGGCATTGTTGTTCTCTTATCAACAATTTCCAGTAACTTATCGTTAGGAATAACAATCAGTGTATCTACATTTTCTTTTAATCTTTCAATGCCTGAGATTGCGTTATTCATACGTGTCTTTGCTTCAAATCTGAAAGGTTTTGTAACAACACCTACCGTAAGAGCGCCCTGTTCTTTTGCAACACGCGCAACTACCGGAGCTGCACCGGTACCTGTTCCGCCGCCCATACCGCATGTTACAAATACCATATCGGCACCTTTCAGTAACTGCGCAATTTCTTCTACGTTTTCCTCAGCCGCTGCTTCACCAACTTCCGGTTTTGCACCTGCACCAAGTCCCTTTGTAATCTTTTCACCAATCTGTAATGTTGAAGGTGCTTTGCTTCTCTTTAACACCTGTGCATCCGAGTTAACCGAAATAAATTCAACACCACCGATGTTTTCATCTATCATTCTATTTACTGCATTGTTTCCGGCGCCACCAACACCTACCACAATAATTTTTGCTACTGCTTCGCTTTCGTTTGTAGTAATTTCTAACAAGAGTTCATCCTCCTTTGTTCCGCTTTGATTTAAATTTGTACTGCAGGCATAGACATACTTACCCACACATAATTATATAATATAATTCTTTGTCAAAAATATCAACACCAAATTAATAATTTGTTAAAAAAAAGTCATTCTTTTTTCTCATTCGCTTTTTTGCTTTCTGTTGTTTCCTCCGGCTTTTCAAACGTATAACTGCCATCTGTGCTTAATCTTTTCATATTTAATGTTCCTTCATATTTGATGGCATCCTCATAAAAGTCATTAAATGCATTCAGTTTCTTGTCCAAGTTATATTCCTTTCCCAACTCCACTTTTATTTTTTTAATATAAAGAGTAATTTCCTGTGTTTTGGACACTTTGATTCTTTTTATCGCAAAATCATATTCTTCTGTGGCGTTGATCACCTTTAAAAGAACACTGAACGCATTGCCATCTTTTGCTGTTAAAGTGTTATACAGCGTAATTTTATCATATTCAATCCCCATAATCCGCGGTATATTCTTGATTTTCTCTGTGGTTTTCTTTAATACTTTACCGTTTTCGTCAATATAATAATAAGTCTCGTTCTCTTTCATATATCCCTTCAGTTTTTTTTCATAAGCTGTAATTGTCACCTGAAACGGGGAATTCATTTTCACTGAATACTCTTCAAACAAATCAATCTCTTCATCCATACCAACTTTATTTTTCAGCCAGAAAAATAAAGTATTATCTATTTTTTTTGCATCGATATAAGCCTTCACTTCAGCAGTGGAGAACTGGTTAATATCTGATAAATAATTTATTTTCTGCAATCTGAAACCAAAAATAAGAATCAGCACAACGACAGCAATCACCGGAATCGATATGAAAAAAATCTTAAATCCTTTTTTCAGTTTTCTTCTTCTTTTCCTTCTGCTTTTCATAATGTTCTCCTGTATGTAATCATTATCTTATCCTTTTAATTCTAGCGGAAACCGATAATACCATACCCATTTCTACCATTAAAAATGCCAGTGACGTACCGCCATAACTGATAAATGGAAGGGATACTCCTGTATTCGGTATACTGTTCGTCACAACAGCTATATTAAGTATTACCTGAATCGATATGTGTGCCAGCACCCCCACCACAAGCATGGAGCCGTATAAATCCGGCGCATTGCTTGCAATGACCCGCATTCTTCGAATCATAAAAATAAAAAGCAGAATAATACAAACAGCCCCAAATATCCCAAGTTCTTCACAGATAATGGAAAAAATCATGTCATTTGTTGCTTCCGGCACAAACCCCAGTTTTTGCGCACTGTTTCCCAGCCCTTTTCCAAAAAGCCCCCCGGAACCTATGGCATATAATCCCTGCATAACCTGATAACCTCCGGAATCCGCATATTCTTCCGGATGCATCCATACACGAATACGAGACAGCCGGAAGCTTTTACCGGCAAGTGCACTTATCACCAGAATCCCTGCCAGACCTACACTTCCCAGACCAATCAAAGACAATACAAACTTTCTGCATGCGCCTGCGATAATCAGCATTACTGCCCCAATTGCAACTACAATAATAGAAGAACTTAAATTTGACGTAAGCCCAATCAGTGCAAGTGCTCCTATAAGCGATACAGCAAATATCTGATAACAGGTTTTTATACTTTTTAATGCGCCGGTTCCACATTTTGACAGCATATATGCGGTCATGACTATGACACCGATTTTTACTACTTCTGCCGGCTGAAACTGTATCGGTCCCAGACCCACCCAGCGTCTTGCGCCATTATTTTCAATTCCAAGAGGTGTTAACACCAATACTACCGTAAATAATGAAAAGATATAAATCAGTTTGTCTAGCTTTTTCCACACCCGATAGTCAATAAGGGTAACCGGTATCATCCCCAGACACCCAATCAGTGTTGAACGAATCTGTCTCTTCAGGTAAAAAGCGGAATCTCCCTGAACCGTCAACGCGACATATGAGCTGGCACTGTATAGCAAAACATATCCCAGCAACATTATAAAAATCCATACAAAAAGCAGACTATAATCAAAATAATTCTGACTTTTCTGTCTTCTTGGGCGCTTTTTATTTTCCTCACCACTTGCCGGATCGTATTCCTTCTGCACCATGCCACTCCTTTCGTTTATTTCATTTTTCTTACATACTCTTTAAACATATTCCCACGCTGCTCATAGCTGTCAAACATATCCCAGCTTGCGCATGCAGGCGATAACAGTACCGCATCTCCCGGCTTTGCCTGTTCGGCTGATTTTTCCACGGCTTCCTCAAGAGATTTCGTCAATATTATATTGCGAAATCCCTGCTTTATAACTGCTTTTTGAATCTGCTCTGCAGTCTCTCCCAGAAGTACCAGACATTTTATTTTATTTCCAAATGATTTTGCCCATTCATCAAAAGACACTTTTTTATCATATCCGCCCGCAATAAGAATTGTTGGTCTTGACATTGCCTCTATTGCCTTGATAGAAGCATCTGTATTTGTTCCCTTAGAATCATTATAATAGACAACATCATTGATCGTTTCTACATATTCTATTCTATGCGCAACGGCTTTAAAGTTTTTAATCGTTTTTCTGATAGTTTCCACAGGAACATTCATATTGATTGCAATGGCAATTGCAGCCATGATATTTTCCAAATTATGAATCCCTACAAGCGTTGTATCTTCTGTTGTCGTCACAAATATTTCCTGTTCACCATCTCTGTATATAATATTTTTTCCATCAAGATATACCCC
>CALWNA010000141.1 GCA_944382505.1 uncultured Lachnospiraceae bacterium | reverse complement strand
TTTTCCTTTGGAAACCTTTCCGCAGACGCATACCGGAAAATCCGGAGGACATATACATGGATTTTCATTTTCTCGAAACTTGGTTTTTACAATTCTGTCCTCAAGAGAATGAAATGTAATGATACATATTCTTCCTCCCGGATTCAGACATTCAATCATCTCATCTAAAGTGTCCCTTAATACTGCCAGTTCTCTGTTGACTTCAATTCTGATTGCCTGAAATGTTTTCTTGGCAGGATGTCCACCTTTTGCCTGGATTTTCATCGGAATGGCCCTCCTGGCAATTTCACTTAGTTGGGATGTTGTCTCGATTGGCTTTTCTTTTCTTGCCAAAACAATATGCTTTGCAATATTTTTCGCAAATTTGTCTTCTCCATAGTCCCGGATAATCCGGAACAGTTCACTTTCGCTATACCTGTTAACTACTTCCGCCGCTGTTTTTCCTTGCCTTTGGTCCATTCTCATATCCAGCGGTGCATCCGATTTATAGGAAAATCCTCTCTCAAGGTTGTCCAACTGATAGGATGAAACCCCCAGATCCAGAACGATCCCGTCAACCTTTGCGACTCCCAAATCCTTAAGAATAGTTCCTATCTCACAATAATTACTTCTGACTAGCGTGATTTTATCTTCAAATGCTTTTAATCGTTCTCTTGCTGCTTCAATCGCTTCTCCGTCCTGATCGATTCCTATTAGCCTGCCCTTGGAAGATAATCTCTTACATATCTGATAAGAATGTCCACCGCCGCCTAATGTCCCGTCAACGTATATTCCATTCGGATTTATGTTTAAGCCATCAATGGTTTCCTTCAACAATACCGACACATGTTTGAAATCCATATTTGACCTTCTTTCTAACAACTAAACGCCTTCTTTTTTCTTATATGTGTATTGCACATCAATGATTTTCTCAATTCTTTAAATACCTTTCTCAGCCATATATGCTGCCAGGTCATCAATCTTTTCTTCTACGTCATCACCTTCCATGTAGGCTGACATTTGTTCATTCCATTTATCTATATCCCAGATTTCAATTCTGTTTCCCACGCCCACCCAGACAACTTCTTTGTCTAATGAGGCGAATCTCCTTAAAACTGATGGCATCAGGACTCTTCCTAACTTATCAGTTTCAAGGTCAGATGCGCCCGCGAGGAAAAATCGATTAAAATCTCTGACTTTCTTATCTGCGAATGGTAAACTGCTGAGTTTTTCTTCCAATGTTTCCCAGGCTTCTTTGGAATACGCAAAAAGGCAGCCGTCAAGTCCTCTGGTAACAACAATACTGTTACCAAGTTCTTCCCTGAACTTCGCCGGGACAATCGTCCTCCCTTTTGTATCCATTTTTTGAGTATGTTCTCCTGTAAACATTTCACTCACCTTGCTTTTTGCCGAAAAACGTGATTTTTTTACCACTTTTTTCCACTAATTGACATTAATTTACCACTTATAAGGGAATTTTAAACCATTCTTTCCATTATTGCAACCCCTGTTTTGAAATTTTTTCAAAAAAAGAGAGCGAAGATAACTCTTCACTCTCTTTTCCATATAATGAATCATTCTGTTACATTTCTTTTCTTAATTTTATATGCTGCACCACAACAATCAATGTTGATACAACCACCAATACAATTGACAGAAACTGTGAAACCGGCCACCCGGTAACCGGCATGATCAACTGATCCGTTCGGAACCCTTCGATTACTGCTCTGCCCAATCCGTATCCTATAAGATACCAAAGCAAAATTTCGCCTTCAAATTTCTTTTTTCTTCGGAAGATAAGAATCAATATCAACACAAGCAGATTCCAAAGAGACTCATAGAGAAATGTGGGCTGTACCTGAATATACCCTATATCCTCCAACGCTTTTCCTCTCAGATTTTCCATTCCCGTTTTAACCGTTTCCGGAACCTGAGATACACTGTAATTATCGTCAAAGAATATTCTCATAGCCAGCGGATTTCCATCTCCTGTGACCTGTCCAAATGCTTCTCTGTTAAAAAAGTTCCCCCATCGTCCTATAATCTGCCCAAGCAACAGCCCCAGTATACTTGTATCTGCCACTGTCCGAAATGACATTTTCTTTATTTTTGTATAAATAAAACAGGTTAGTATCGCAGCAATTACACCCCCGTATATGGCCAGTCCGCCTTCTCTGATATTTATTATTTCCAGCGGATGTCTGCTGTAATAATCCCAACTGAATACCACATAGTAAATCCGCGCTCCTATGACGCTGAACAGGATGGCATATATGGCAAAATCAATATACTGATTATAGTCCTGGCCTGTGCGTTTTGCTTCCATACAGGCAATCCATATACCCGCCAGCATTCCAAAGGCAATAATACAGCCGTAAATTGCAATATCGATTCCAAACAGATGGAAATTTTTCGGCATGTTATTAATTGTAATATGAAGATTCGGAAATTGAATTGACGTTGCTAAAATATTCATAAGCCTTCCTTTCATATATCCATCGAAATATATTTTATTCTTTTCTTTTTATCATAAATTTTATACCAAATAATATTCTACAAGGAATCATTTTCAAAATCAACAAAATATGATAAACTACTCATTGTTATATTATTGAACCAAAGATTGGAGGATTCATTTATGAAATTAGGTATTGTTGGCCTTCCTAATGTTGGAAAAAGTACATTATTTAATTCATTGACCAAAGCCGGTGCAGAGTCCGCAAACTATCCTTTCTGTACAATTGATCCAAATGTTGGCGTTGTTGCAGTTCCGGATGAAAGACTTGACAAACTGACGGCTTTATATAATTCAGCAAAAACGACTCCTGCTGTCATTGAATTTGTAGACATTGCAGGTCTGGTAAAAGGCGCTTCCAAGGGAGAAGGTTTGGGGAATCAATTTCTCGCCAATATTCGTGAAGTAGACGCTATCATACACGTTGTAAGATGTTTTGAAGACACAAATGTAATTCACGTTGACGGCAGCGTAGACCCGATTCGGGATATTGAAACAATTAATCTTGAATTGATTTTTTCCGATGTGGAAATTCTTGAAAGACGCATTGCAAAAACCACAAGGGGAGCAAGAAACGACAAGATGCTTGCCAAAGAACTGGACTTTCAACAGAAAATCAAATCCTTTCTGGAAGAAGGAAACCTGGCAATAAAATATAACACAGAAGATGAAGATGAACTTGTCTGGCTTAGAGAATACAATCTTCTCACAGCAAAACCTGTCATTTTTGCCGCCAATGTTGCAGAAGATGACCTTGCTGACGACGGTGCATCCAATCCCCATGTAGCGGCGGTCAGAAAATTTGCCGCCGACAATAATTGTGAAGTTTTTGTCATCAGTGCCGAAATTGAACAGGAAATTGCCGAGCTGGATGATGAAGAAAAGCAGATGTTCCTTGACGATCTGGGCATTCAGGAATCCGGTCTTGATAAATTGATTAAGGCAAGTTACTCTCTTCTCGGATTAATCAGTTATCTTACCGCCGGGGAAACAGAAACACGTGCATGGACTATTACAAAAGGTACCAAGGCTCCACAAGCTGCCGGAAAGATTCACTCAGACTTTGAAAGAGGTTTTATCTGTGCTGAAGTTGTCAACTATAACGACTTACTTGACTGTGGGTCTTATGCGAAAGCAAAAGAAAAGGGACTTGTTGGTCTTCAGGGAAAAGACTATGTGGTAAAAGACGGAGATGTAATATTATTCCGATTTAATGTATAAATCGCTTTTTATTTTTACCAATATAACTTTCTTACTTATAGCAAATAAAAAGGCTCTTTGTCAAGAGTGGGGGTAACTTAAGTTTACAACACATTTGTGGACAATAGTCCACAAATGTGTTTCTTTATTTCGTGGCAAGGAGTATTCTGTTCCGGAAATTCTTAAAATTGCGGAATCC
>CALWNA010000140.1 GCA_944382505.1 uncultured Lachnospiraceae bacterium | reverse complement strand
TGAGATGATAAGGATGATTAAATCTAAGGGATGCTTATTGTTGGGAGAAGGAGAAAAAATGAAGAAAACGTATGTCGCTCAAAAAAGAAAAATATATTTTTTATATTCTTTAATAATCATTATGTTTCTGTTGGTAACGCCGGCTTTTAATACCTCCATCGGAGCTGCCACAAATCTTGTCGCGGAGTACAATGATGAGGCTATTTATAAAGTTGGCGATTCTTTCAGGGACAAACAGGGCAATTATCTGTTGGCTGTGGGCGAGACAGCTACATACACTGCGACTCAGACCGTTTACTCCTCAGTGTCAGCCATTGACTGGCAGATTAATAAAAGTAACATCCTTTCTATTGTAGGAGGTAAGCCGGATGTGAATTCGTGTCAGACTACGGTAACTGTCAGAGGCGTACAACCGGGCATTGCAACTTTGGACGGCAGGGTACTTTCCTCTCATATAGCGGGTACTATATATGATGTACAGTGGTGCGAAAATCCGTTTCCAATACGGGTTGTTGAGCCTGTCAGCAAAATAACTTTGTCAAAAAGCAGTGTATCCATCGGAGTGGGAAAATCCTTGAAAATAGAAGTGAAATCCGTGATGCCGGACAGTCTGTATTCAATGTTTGTATCGCCAATGTCATGGTCATCATCTGATACATCGGTGGTGACGGTTGATTCCGGGACGGTTACGGCGGTGGGCAGCGGCACGGCGAGAGTTACGGTTTCTACAACAGACGGCGTGTCCGCCACATGTACTGTTAAAGTGTCGGGGACAAACACCAACGGTGGTGATAAGATTGGCAAAAATGCAGGTAGAAAAAAGGCAAAATCAATTGAGTTAAATAAGAAAAAGCTGACTTTAAAGGTAGGCAGGACGAAAAAATTAAAGGCGACTGTTTTACCTAAAAAGGCAGTGACTAAAATTACATGGAAAAGCAGTAATCCAAAGGTGGCAAGCGTAAACAAAGCGGGAAGAGTAAAGGCAAAAAAAACGGGAAGAGCCGTTATAACTGTCAGAACCGGCAATGGGAAAAAGGCTTCCTGCAATGTAAAAGTTATCGCCTTGAAGGCAAAAAAAATAAAACTTGAAAAGAAAAAGCTGACTATGGAAGTCGGTGAAAGACAGACTTTAAAATATGCTGTTTTGCCTAAAGGTGCAAAGACAAAGGTTTCTTTTGAGAGCAGTAAACCGAAGATTGCAAAAGTAAGTAAAAAGGGCGTTATTACAGCGAAAAAGAAAGGGAATGCAACAATAACCGTAAAGACTGCAAACGGGAAAAAAGCTAAATGCAGAGTCAAGGTAAAGGATGTGCCATCTACAAAAAATACATCCGCTGCCACGTCAAATAAAGAGGGTACGCCCGGCAATTCAACGGACACATCCGGCAATTCTTCCGATGGCGGAAATACCGGTACATCTGCGAGCGTACCGGCTACGTCCGTCAATATCAGCGGTGCGGCAACCTACATGATGGCAGGAGACAGTATGAATTTAAATGTTACGGTTTCGCCATCTGATACAACAGATACTGTAAGCTGGTCTTCAAGCAATAATTCAGTGGCAACGGTTTCTTCCGGCGGTGTTGTAAAAGCAATCAGCGACGGCGGCGTGACTATCACCGCGAAAGCCGGAAACATGAGTGCATCAATACAAATTGCGGTGGTTCGTGGTGATGTGTATGACATATCAAAAGGTGAGCTTCTTATTTTGGCAGATAATGTGTCTAACGACTCTATAAAATATTGTGGAGAAGAATACGAATACAATGAATCCACAGGAGTAACCATTGTGCAGAGTGATCCGAATAAAAGTCATTATATACGAATTGGCGGAGGCAAAGTAACATTTGCCAATGTGCATATGTCAGGAGTGTCCATAGATATTCTCAATTATTCGAAACCCGGAGATATTATACTGGAATTTATGGAAGGTACGGAGAATTCTTTCTCGGATCAAAATGCACCAATACATGTTAATATGATTGGAGACGGAGATAATTTGCCGGGCAGAGCGGTTATTCAGGGCGGCGGAAAAGTAGATTTATATGCAGATTATGGTCCCGCATTATATGGAAGTAACATTACTATCAGGAATGTTACCATGACAGCGCATGTTGTTACGTCCACCTGCGGAGTTATTGGAACTTACGCAGAAGCAGACTGTAGCAATATAACAATTGAATCAGGTGCTGATATTACGGCATATGGCGGATATACGGCAGTTGGAGCCGGGCAAGGTGGCGTTCAAACAAACATTTCCATAGCACCGGGAACCGTGACATGGATTAATTAGTGACATAAAAAGAAAGATGTATGCTATGAGTGCAAACAGGCGTTAATTGAATATTATAGAAACAGATAATGGAGGACATCATGGAAATATACATCGTAAGGCATGGCGAAACTGTTTGGAATGAGAAGAGACTTCTGCAGGGAAGTGAGGATATAGCGTTAAATGACAATGGACGAAAACTTGCAAAAATAACAGGGGAAAAACTCAGAAATGTGCATTTTGACAAAATTTACAGTTCTCCGCTGATTAGGGCGTATGAAACAGCAAAGCTTATCAGAGGACACAGAGATATTCCGATTATCAGGGATGACCGATTGCGGGAACTTTCTTTCGGGATAAACGAGGGAAAAGATTCCATAAAAATTCGGGAGGATGAAAATAACCCCTTTCACAATTTCTTTTCCAGACCGGAATTGTATGTTGCACCAGAGGGAGGAGAAACACTGGAACATATCTGTGAGCGGGGGAAAGAATTTATGGAGCAAGTGATTGAATCACAGCGTGATACATTGGAGCGGGTTATGATTGTAGCGCACGGTGCAATGAATAAGGCACTTATGTGCCATATAATGAATCACGGTATTTGTGAATACTGGTCCGGGGGACTTCAGAAAAACTGTGGTGTAATTATTGTAGAACTTGACAAGAAAGGTTACCATGTTTTAGAGGAATCCAAGGTGTTTTATAAAGAAGATATTTAGTTATGAAATATTTTGCAGGATAGATAACAGAGTCTGATACTGCGTTCCAGTATAATTTCGGAGGAAAGATGTTAAATCAGTTTTCAAGAACACAATTACTCATTGGAAAAGAAAATATGGAGCGTCTCAAAAACGCCAGAGTGGCGATATTTGGCATTGGCGGAGTCGGCGGATATACTGTTGAGGCGTTGGCAAGAAGCGGTGTAGGAACGTTGGATCTGATTGATGATGATAAAGTGTGTCTTACAAATATTAACCGCCAGATTATAGCGACCAGAAAAACAGTGGGGCAGTATAAAGTGGATGCGGCAAGAGAGAGAGTTTTAGATATAAATCCGGAGGCGGTGGTAAATACTTATAAAACTTTTTATATGCCTGATACGGCAGGCCAGTTTGATTTTACAGTGTATGATTATGTTGTAGATGCCATTGATACTGTGACCGGAAAAATTCAACTTGCGCTGGCGGCACAGCAGGCAGGTGTTCCGATTATCAGTTCCATGGGAGCCGGAAACAAGATGGACCCGACTGCGTTTGAGGTTGCTGATATCTACAAAACCTCTGTTTGTCCACTGGCAAAAGTTATGCGGCGTGAATTAAAAAAAAGAGGGATAAAGAAATTGAAAGTTGTCTATTCCAGGGAAAAGGCTTTGACTCCAATAGATGAAATGGAGGCGGGCTGCAAAACAGAATGTATTTGTCCACCGGGGACGACAGAAAAATGTACCCACAGGAGACAGATTCCGGGCAGCAATGCATTTGTTCCATCGGTTGTCGGGCTGATTATCGCAGGCGAAGTGGTTAAAGATTTATCCAATCCGGAATATATGGCGAAATAAAATGTTAAGATATTAGAGCAATTGAGAAGCAATTGTCGCAATTTTAAAATATATTTTATGATTATTGTATGCAAAGAACTTAAAAAGACAGGCTGTCTTTTTAAGTTCTTTTTCTATTATGCATATTATTCGAAATCTCTTGAATGATGTGTAAACATTGGATTCGAGAAGAATATTTATATTTATATAGGATAATATAATACTCAGACCGGGTTTGAGTTCGCAAAAAGCCAGTGGTTAGAGATGGTTATAGAGCGATATGGAAAGGTAGTAAAAAGTTGAACATAGATTTTATGAAAGAATATGCGCCAATGTATATGGAAGCCGCAAAACTGACAATCAGCATCGGAATAGTGGGGATTATTTTTTCGCTTGTGATAGGATTTGCCTGTTCTATCATTCAGTATTATAAAATTCCAATATTTCAGAAAATTGTTACAGTTTATATCGAACTTTCGCGAAACACACCATTACTGGTGCAGTTATTTTTATTATATTTCGGACTCCCGAAAGCGGGAATAAAGTTAAGTTCTCTAAGCTGTGCGGTGATTGGATTAAGTTTTCTGGGCGGCAGCTATATGGCAGAGGCATTTCGAAGCGGTCTGGAATCCATTGAAAAAGTCCAGATGGAATCAGGGCTTAGTATCGGACTGAGCCGCTGGCAGGTCATGAAAAATATAATTTTTCCCCAGGCATTGTCCATATCCATTCCGGCATTGTGCGCCAATGTTATATTCCTGATAAAAGAAACTTCTGTGTTCAGTGTTGTGGCACTGGCGGATTTAATGTATGTGGCAAAGGACTTGATTGGATTATATTATAATACGGATGAAGCATTACTTATGTTGGTAATTGCCTATATGGTTTTACTGCTTCCTATCTCTATTATTGCGGCTTTGCTGGAAAGGAGACTGCGGTATGCAGGATTTGGGAATTAGAGTTCTGTTTATGGGAGAGAACTTCAAAAGACTGCTGGAAGGGCTGTGGGTAACCATTTCAATATCACTTTTGTCGGTGGCGCTGTCTATTTTTCTCGGAGTTTTGCTGGGAATGGTAATGACAATGAAAAATCCCATAACAAAAGCGATAACAAAAATTTATCTAGAATTTATACGAATTATGCCACAGTTGGTCCTGCTGTTCTTAGTATATTTTGGACTGACGAAATCTTTTGGAATTAATCTTTCCGGAGAAGTATCAGCAGTGATTGTTTTTACAATGTGGGGAACGGCAGAGATGGGGGATCTGGTAAGAGGGGCATTGATTTCCATTCCAACGCATCAATATGAAAGCGGTGCGGCACTGGGCTTGGATAAAAAGCAGATTTACCGGTATATTATCATCCCGCAGACACTGAGAAGATTAATACCTCTTGCGATAAATCTGACAACGAGAATGATTAAAACCACATCATTAATTGTTTTAATCGGTGTTGTGGAGGTACTGAAAGTGGCGCAGCAGATTATTGAAGCAAACAGATATACAGTTCCGGATGCAGCACTTTGGATTTATGGAACAATATTTTTTCTTTATTTTATTGTGTGTTGGCCGATTTCTGTATTGGCAGGTAAATTGGAGAAAAAATGGAGGAATTGAGGTGATTGAAATGAAAGAAAAAGAAAAATTGCTTGAAATACGAAATCTTAATAAAGATTATGGAAATGGTCCCGTGTTAGATGGAATATCTCTGGAAGTACATAAAGGAGAAGTTATCGTTTTAATCGGTCCTTCCGGTTGCGGTAAAAGCACACTTTTACGATGTATTAACGGACTGGAACAAATTCAGTCCGGTGAGATATTACTGGATGGTGAAGCAATTACGGGAAAAAAAACAAACTGGAAAGATGTTCGTCAGAAAATTGGAATGGTTTTTCAAAGCTATGACTTATTTCCGCATATGACGGTTATAGATAATATATTACTCGGACCGGTAAAGGCACAGAAAAGAGGACGGAGAGAAGTAAAAAAAGAAGCGGAACAGTTGTTGGATCGTGTGGGACTCCTGGAAAAAAAAGATGCATATCCGAGACAGTTATCCGGAGGTCAGAAGCAGAGGGTTGCAATTATCAGAGCATTGATTATGAAACCGGAAATTATGCTGTTTGATGAGGTTACGGCGGCCCTGGACCCCGAAATGGTAAGAGAGGTTCTCGATGTAATGTTGGAACTGGCAAAAAGAGGCTCTACCATGGTGATTGTTACACATGAAATGCAATTTGCAAAAGCTGTGGCAGATAAGGTCGTATTTCTTGACCAGGGAAAGATTATGGAACAGGGGCCTCCGGATGATTTTTTTGCGCGGCCCAAAACTGAGCGGGCGAGAAAGTTTTTAAATACATTCAGATTTGAGGAAATAGAAAAAAATGAAAAGGGAGATAGAAATGAAAAAGTTAAGTAAGCCAGTCATTTTGTTATTCATATTTGTTTTCTCCATAGCCGCGTTGACAGGATGTGGTTTTGGCAAGAAGAAAACAGGTGATAACAGAATTTATCGCACAGTAGATGAAATTCGGGAAAGTGGAACTGTAAAAATCGGTGTCTTCAGCGATAAAAATCCGTTTGGTTATGTAAACCAAAACGGTGTGTATCAGGGATATGACGTTTATTTTGCGGAGCGTATTGCACAGGATTTGGGGGTAGATGTGGAATATGTCGCAACAGATGCGGCAAACAGAGTTGAGTATCTGAAATCGGGGAAAGTGGATATTATTCTTGCAAATTTTACAGTGACGGAAGAGAGAGCAGAGCAGGTTGATTTTGCCCTGCCATATATGAAAGTGGCGCTGGGGGTGGTTTCGCCGGATAATGCGCTCATTGAAAATGTGGAAGAACTCAATGGAAAAACATTAATCGTTACAAAGGGCACAACGGCAGAAACGTATTTTTCAGAAAATTATCCGGATGTAAATTTATTAAAATTTGATCAGTATACGGAGGCATACAATGCATTGCTTGACGGACGGGGAGATGCATTCTCCACCGACAGCACGGAAGTTCTGGCATGGGCCATTCAAAACGAAGGTTTCACGGTTGGAATCACTTCTCTGGGAAATATTGATACGATTGCGCCGGCAGTCACAAAGGGAAATGAAACACTGCTTTCGTGGATTAACGAAGAAATAAAAAGTCTTGCAGAGGAACAATTTTTCCATGCAAATTATAAAGAAACATTAGAGCCTGTCTATGGTTCGGAAGTTGATGCCGACAGCCTTGTCGTTGAAGGCGGCGTTATTGAATAATAAAAAACAATATACTTGAAGTAAGTTCCTCCTGTGGATTATAGTAACAGGAGGAACTTTTTTTAACATTTTGCAAAAACAAAAGATTATTATATATAGAGGTGGATATGATAGCACTATATTTATCACTGATGGATGACAATTTATGGTCATCTCCCTTTTCGTTTTTGCATTGCGCGAATATTTTCAATATGATAGAATATTAAATAATTATGGAATTTTGCGCCCGGGACATTGAGAACAGGTTTTTAAGGAGATTTGAC
>CALWNA010000139.1 GCA_944382505.1 uncultured Lachnospiraceae bacterium | reverse complement strand
TGATGGCAGCGGAATAGATTTCTGTAAAAAGATAAGGGAAACCTCTGAAACTCCGGTGCTGTTTTTAACCGCCAATGACACGGAGCAGGATATGCTGGAGGGCTTCGGTGCTGGTTGTGATGACTATATTCCAAAGCCGTTTTCGATTGAAGTCTTGCGTAAGAAAGTACAGGCTATCCTGAAGCGGACAATCGGTGATAAGTCACGAATACGGTATAAGAGTCTGGAAGTAGATACGGATAAATGTCTTGTTTTGCTGAACGGAGAGGAAGTACACCTTACCTCTACTGAATATAAGCTGCTGAGTTATCTGATACAAAACAGAGGTAAAGTTGTAACTCGTGGTATGATTTTGGAAAATCTATGGGATATAGACGGAAATTTTGTTGACGATAACACTGTTCGAGTGAACATTAAACGTTTAAGGCAAAAGCTGAATGATGAAAATCAGGAATATATCGTAACTGTTTTTGGTATGGGCTATACCTTTGGGGAATAGATATGAAGCATTTTGGATTTTACAGAAAATTGATTTTATTATTGGGAATTGTACTGACGGTCATATTTGCTGTCTGTGTTTCTTTCACAGAATTAAGCGACATTTGGAAATTATTCATCCTTGTGTGCTGGATTATCTTATTTGGTGCGCTTTTTCTGCTGGACTACCTGCACAGACACTATATGGACGATATGCTGGAACAGCTTACTTTGCTGATTGAGGCATTAATCGGAGAACAGGAATTGCATATCTTTTCTGAAACAGAAGATACTTTAACCTCTCGTTTACAACACCAGCTTCTGAGGCTGAGAACGATTTTACTTGCTCAAAATAAATTGCTGGCTAAGGAAAAGGAACAAATTAAGACTTTAATTTCCGATATTTCCCATCAAATCAAAACCCCCGTAGCTGCAGCGAATACCTTTGCACAGCTGTTGAGTGAGAAAGAATTATCCGACGAGGAACGCAGCGAGTATATTTCAACACTTCAAATGTCCCTTGAAAAGCTGACCTTTTTAACAAACAGCCTGATTAAAATGTCCCGTCTGGAAAGCGGTATTATCAGTCTGAAACCTGACAAAAACAACTTGAATGATATTATTTTGCAAGCGGTAAAAACCGTCTATGCAAAGGCGAAAGAAAAAAATATAACAATTACCTTTGATTGCAAGCAGAATTTTGAAGCGCTGCTTGATTTTAACTGGACAGCAGAAGCCATTACCAATGTGCTTGATAACGCTGTAAAATACACGCCGAATGGCGGAATTGTCGGATTGATAATTACCGAATACCCGTCTTATCTTCGGCTGGATATATCAGATAACGGTATCGGAATACCCGAAGAAGAACAGGCAAAGATTTTCGGACGGTTTTACAGAGGAAAACAGTCTGCAGGCATTGACGGTGTGGGAATCGGCCTATATCTTACTCGTGATATTATAAATAAGCAGCACGGCTATATAAAGGTTATGTCTGATAAAAGCGGAAGCACTTTTTCAATCTTTTTTAAAAAAATGTTGAACTCAACATATTGAGCGCGGGCTGTGTCATTTTTTAATTTATAGATACTTCCTGATTTTTTCAATCAATCCTGAATCTGCCGGCAACCAGTCCACGCTGTCCAAGTTCTCTTTTTCCAGCCACTTTGCCGCCTCGTGTTCTTTCAGCACCAGATTACCTGACTTTATTGAACAGATAAAGCAATCCATTGACAAGTGGAATTTCGAATAATCATACTCAACCGTACCTAGTAATTCTCCATATCCGCTTCCATAGGCTTTTTCTACTGGATTCTTCCGGAAACTCGGCCAACTCCACACCAGTGCAAATTATTCTATATCAACATACTGAGAAAAATATTTTCTCAAATCCGAATCACAAACATATAAATATGTTCCTCTAATTCCTCTAGTCATAAGAACATAATAAATATGCTGAATATATTCTTTGAGTTCTTCATCTTTCGCGCTATTTTTACCGTATTTATCATGGTAATTTTTCGGTCGAATAATAATACTTTTCTTTTTAAAATCGTACCCTACCTCATTCCCTACGATAATAAAAGCATAGTTTAAATCATATCCCTGAATAGAATGAATACATCCAACTTCATTAATCGCTTCTTTAGAATGAACCCAACCTTCTGTACAATGATTCCATTGTTTCTTTATTCCTTGAATTTCAATGTCATACAAAGATTTATCTTTTTTACTAATCCAATTCCATGAATATCCTGCAGCCATTCTTACAAGTCGAACTTCTTTTTCCTTCTGGTACATTAAATCATTGAACTTTTTAAAATCTGTTATTAATTTCAAATCATAATTTACAAAAGTTTTTTTATCTTTCACATTTCCATTCAAAAGACTTTTCACATATGCAATATAATCATTTCCCCCATTTACTCTCATTTGAGTAAGTAAATTGTAATAGGTCAACACACGATTTGCCTGAGCCATTTTCATTTTATTTTTAAATCTTTTTACATCAATACCAGACGGACCAACCACCTGCATTTCATCATAAAAAAGTACAGAACATTTGCATTGATGTAATATCCAGTCTAATTCATCACTTTCTGTTGTTAATCCAATCCGTTCACAACTTGCTTTAAATGCACCTCTATGTGGAATATTCTTATATTGGTGTAGTCTATGTGCCTCATCTACGAGTAAAATATCATAATACTGTCTTGTCACATCTGATGGTGACAAAACATCTGACGATTTAAGACCATAAATACTCTTGAAAATTCCTTTTAAAGTTTTCCTTAATGAAGTTTGTGGCACAACAAAACCAATCTTTTTCCCATAAAATTCTTCACTATCTTTCAAATATTTTAACAAGAAGATCGCTACGATTGTTTTCCCGCTTCCGGGCATACCATTTACAACAACCGTTTGATTTTTTTCTTGTTTTAAAGACTTAATAATTTCTTCTATTGCAGTTCTCTGATCATTATTCAATTCTTTAAAAGGCGAATATTTAAACAAATCAGAATTTTCAAGTTCTTCCAGGGAATGTTTTACTAACTTTTCACGCTGTAAACTACGCCAAAGCACTTCAAACTTTTCATCATATTCTTTTTTTCCGTAGTATTCTTTATTTGCCATTCCAGCATTTTTGTTGCGAACTTCATAAATCTCATCCGCAACAATATACTGAATAAGTTTTGATTCATAATCAAATGTAACTGACTGATTAAATTTTGAAGAATATATAAAATGTACTT
>CALWNA010000138.1 GCA_944382505.1 uncultured Lachnospiraceae bacterium | reverse complement strand
GTCCTTACCGAAAATGCGCTTGCAATAGCAGACCTTGTCATAGTTCCCATATTTCTTGATGGATTTTCAAGAGACAACCTTAATTTAGTGATAAAAGAACTAATATCATTAGAAAACAAGTATGGGGAAATAAAATTCAGGATTTTTGTAAACAGACTGAGAAATCTGAAAAGCCAGAAGGTCATATATAAAGACTTGGTCGAAAATCATGATTATTCTGTTATGAATACAAGTATAGCGGAATATTCGGGTATACAAAGCGCGCTGCTCAAACATAAGCCTTTATATATGCACAGGAGAAAATCATCTGTAAATGAAGATTACAGAGAGCTTGCACAAGAGATACTCAGTATTGCGGAGGTGGAGTAAAATGCCGAAGTTAAACAGTTTTTTTGAGAAGGAAAACAAAGTTGAACAGCTGCTCACAAAGAAAATGCATCCGCAGCTTATTTCTTATAAAAAGCTGCGTGAATCCAAATTCCAATATCGTGAAATATCAGAGGAAGATGTTACTGAGCTTGCAGCACTGATTGAACTTGACGGAGAAGTTCTCCAGCCTCTTCTGGTAAGAAAAACAGGAGGAGACTCTTATGAAATACTCGCAGGTCATAAGCGCTTCAGAGCGTGCAGATACCTTGCGGAAGAGCGCAAACTTGAACAGTTTGCATTAATTCCGTGTTATGTGAAACAGCTTACAGATGTGCAGGCTGAATTTGCAGTATATTCCACTAACGGTTATTCAAAAAAGACGGATTATCAGATTATGAGAGAGGTAGAGGGAATGTCCCGTCTCTTAAAGGAAAATCCTGAAGCATTTCCGGAGGCAGCTTCCGGAAGACTGGTTGAGAAGCTGTCAAAAATAATGGACATGTCAAAGACAGTTATACAGGAATATAAAACTATTTCAAAAAATCTCGGGAACGAGGCAATGGAGAAGTTCAAGAAAAACGAAATAACAAAGGAAGCCGCCAAAACACTTGCGAGTGTTCCTGTAGAAGAGCAGAAAAAAATCATTGATTCAGGTTTCACGGAAACTAAAGATATAAAAAAGGCTGCAAAGGTGATAAGAAATCCGTCCATGTCAGAGATTAGGTTTGCATTTAAAACCATGTATAACAGGACACTATATACACCGGATTTTATAAGAAATTACAGTTCACTTGAAGAATGTTTTAAGGAACATGAGGGTAGAACGCATGCAGGTTACCATGAATACAGATTTAATTATAATTGCTCTTTGAGGGGGATTGCGATTAATAACAGAAAAGAAATTACATGGCATGAGTTTGTCAGTGCAGCTATTGAAATGGGATTATATAATCCTGATGAAGTCTATATGAATAATAAAAATGAAGACAGCAAGGCTGCTCCGGCAAAATGTACGACAGGTTTTAATCCTTACGGAAATTGTGTATGTTGTGGCAAAGATAATATCAGATGCTGTTCAGAGTGCAAAGATGACTGTAACGGAAGATGTGGCTGGTATTCAACTCCAAAGAATACAAATGAGCAACTTCCTGGACAGGATAATATATATAATCATCCGGAATATTTACCTGATAAAGATATTGAAAATGAAAAATCGGATGTGACGGATTCCGTCACATTAAATAATAACAAAGTGAAAAATTATCACAATACAGACAATCTTACAGGAGTAAAGGCGATAGGTAAGTGTCCTCATTGCAATTCGCCTTTAGCTTTGCTAACAAATAAAAAATTTTGTGGCAACTGCGGAAAAATTATTGTTTGGAATTAAATGTAATTAAAACAAAAAATTATTGATAGAGGAAAAGTGAGGGATAACATGCAGGAAGTATTTGAGAAGATAATAAAAAAATTGAAAGAAATTGCTATACAGGAAGATGACCCAATATATGAAGGAGATAGAGAATCGGATAATTATATACGGTGTAATAACGCAATCGAAGCTGTAGAGCAGGTAGCTGCCGAGTACGACAATGGCTGGATACCATGCAGCGAGAGGTTGCCGGAGGAAAATATGGAAGTAATAGTAACAATTAGCGAAATGGACGGAGATAATCACACAAGCACATCATGGCTGCAAGATGGTGTGTGGATTATTAAGAAAACTCCGTTACAGCCAACAGTTATTGCATGGCAGCCACTGCCAGAGCCATATCAGACGAAAGAAGAACAAGATGAATAGACCATGCGAACATTGCCAAAAGGCAGATAACAGAAAGGATTACTTTAGATGAATATTTTCTGAGAATATTAATAGAGGACTGCGCAAGGTGGAACATTAGCCGATGCGGAAATGTACTGTGTGATTTTGATAATTATTGGAGCAGAGAGATAGGGAAAATCGGCAATATTTTTGACACTCCGGAATTATAAACTTTGCTTGGAAAGGTGAAAATTTATGCAAATACTAAGTTATATTTTACTTGCTATTTATATTATTGCTGTTATATATCTGATTATTATTTCGTTTTATACCGATTTGAGGACATATATTTTGATATTATCTACAGTGCTTGTTATTTTGTATATATGTACCGGTTTTACTTTTACATATTCATTGGCAAATGATGAAGAAAAAATAAAAAGTAAATATACGGTAATAGGAGTTTTTAGACAAACTAATGAGGATTGCGGTGTTGAAACATTGTCGGATTTATCTTATGACGAAGCTATGAAAATTAAAAGTGAATGGAAAAAGCAGGAAAAATACGAAGATGTTTTTTATTTTAAACAAGATTAAATTGACATTTTAAAGTATAGCCGGAAGCTGTAAAGGTTGTAAACATAATCATAAAAAACTAAGAGTGTTCACATTGTATGGGAGCATTTTATAACTTCTATGAAATAAGGTATTTATTCATTTATTAGTTGAAATATATATCACAAAAAACTAACGAAAACCCGGAGGCAGAATGCCTCTGGGGGAAAGGAGGGGTATTTAAAATTGAAAAAACTAATAAAAAGAGACAAAAAAGTGAGTAAAAAAACAACAAAAAAATTAATATGCACGGCAGTTTTTCTAGTGATTTTTTTAATATCATTCAATGTCAGCCTACCGT
>CALWNA010000137.1 GCA_944382505.1 uncultured Lachnospiraceae bacterium | reverse complement strand
TTCTATTCCCTTCTTCCAGCAATCCCCTTAAACGTATTTTGTTAACCGTTGTAAGAGCTGTTTCAGCTGATGAAAAAAAAGCTGATAATAAAAGTAAAATAAATAATACACATAGCAGGGCTATGTCACTGGGTCCCATAAAAATCTCCTTATATTAAAATATTCAGGATAAACCTGTTGCAATGATTGTACAAAAACATGATATTAAAGTCAAGAATTCGTAATAAACTCTAAGAATTATAAATATAAATTATTAGAGAAATATTAAATTGTGATGAAAAAGGAGTTATCGTATGGTAAAAAAAATTGGAACTGCAATTTTAAAGGAGACACTGATACAAATGATAATCAGTGTGGTTCTGGTGGCGGCAGCTGCATTTGTGGTGTTAAAAATTTCTCCTTCTGCAGCAGTTATCAAAGTGATTATTCTTGCAATATATGGGATTTCATCTTTTATTGGAGGATTTATATTGGGAAAGGTCATGGAAAAAAAGAAGTTTTTGTGGGGAATGGCTGCAGGCGCCATATATTTTTCGATTATAATACTGGTGGCATTGATTATAAAAGGAAATATAAATGCAGGAACCATAGGGATTTCTTCAGGAATCATAGTGTCTTTGGCGACAGGAACTATCGGGGGAATGTTAAGTTAAATAAATGTTTCAAATCGGTGCAGGAAGAATTGGCGAACATAGTAAAAAAAAGTTTGAAATTGTGACGTATTGTGTTATAATAGCGTAAGACTTGTGCATATTGCGCAAAAAGAGACTAGAATGTATGGGAGGAAAACCATGAAACATATTAAAACATTAACAGGAAAGACATTAAAGGAAACGATGAAGAAAGGTGGATGCGGCGAGTGTCAGACATCCTGCCAGTCAGCATGCAAGACATCATGTACCGTTGGCAACCAGACTTGTGAAAATAAATAATTTATGCATTAATATGATTTTATTTTCTATAACAGAGCCGAATATTCGACTCTGTTATAATGCGTTATTAAAATTAAATATGAGATATGGAAGGAGATATTACAGTGATTCATCAGTACAAAAGTAATGGCTATAATATCGTGATGGATGTGGACAGCGGGGCTGTTCACGTTGTGGATGATGTCACATACGATGTTATTTCATTATTTGAAGAACTGGATTCCCGGGCGATTGTGGAGAAACTCAGGGAAAGCTATAAAGAAGCAGAGATTAGGGAAGCAATCGAAGAAGTGAATCTGTTAAAGAAAGATGGACAACTGTTTACTCAGGATATATATGAGCCTTTTGTGGAAACGTTCAAAGAGAGACGTCAAACGGTAGTAAAGGCGTTATGTCTCCACATTGCTCATGATTGTAATCTCGCCTGCAAATACTGTTTCGCCGAAGAAGGAGAGTATCATGGAAGACGTGCGCTTATGAGTTTTGAAGTTGGAAAAAAGGCGTTGGATTTTCTTGTGGCAAATTCAGGAAACAGAGTGAATCTGGAAGTGGACTTTTTCGGTGGGGAACCATTGATGAACTGGGATGTTGTAAAACGTCTTGTAGAATACGGACGATCTCTGGAAAAAGAAAATAATAAGAAGTTTCGATTTACATTAACGACGAATGGCGTACTTTTAAATGACGAGATTATGGAATACCTGAACAAAGAAATGTCTAATGTGGTACTTAGTCTTGACGGACGAAAAGAAGTAAATGACAGAATGAGACCTTTTTGGACGGGAAAGGGCAGTTATGATCTTATTGTACCGAAATTTCAAAAACTTGCAGAAAGCAGAAATCAGACAAATTATTATGTGAGAGGCACATTCACACGAAATAATCTTGATTTTTCAGAAGACGTAAAGCATTTTGCTGATTTGGGATTTAAACAGATGTCTATTGAACCGGTTGTGGGACCGGAGGAAGATCCTTATTCTATAAGAGAAGAAGACTTACCAAAAATTATGGAAGAATATGATAAGTTAGCGCTCGAATACATAAAGCGGGAAAAAGAGGGCAATGGTTTTAACTTTTTTCATTTTATGATTGATTTGAACCAGGGACCTTGTGTATATAAACGTTTGTCGGGATGTGGTTCCGGTACAGAATATCTGGCAGTTACACCGTGGGGAGATTTATATCCTTGTCATCAGTTTGTGGGAAACGAAGAATTTCTGATGGGAAATGTGGATGAAGGAATTGTCAGAGATGACATTGTAAAGAGTTTTGGCGATTGCAATGTCTATTCAAAAGAAAAATGCAGAAAATGTTTTGCGAGATTTTATTGCAGCGGAGGCTGTGCGGCAAATTCCTACAATTTTCATGGCACAATCAATGATGCATATGATGTGGGATGCGAAATGCAGAAGAAAAGAGTGGAATGCTCAATAATGATAAAAGCAGCGCTTAGTGAGGCCTGCGAGTAAGAAAGAGGTTAAAAAATGAAATTAAAGGAATTGAACAAAAGCAAGAGTATTATATTTTTTATTATATCTCTTGCCGTAATCCTTTTTGCTGGTTACGTGATTTTATTTGGTGTTGCCGGATATGGTGAGGCAAAATCAATTAAGCTGGGACTCGATCTGGAAGGCGGTGTCAGCATCACTTATGAAGTCTCTGATGATAATGGTGATTGGACAGCATCACAGTTAGAGGACACGAGAGCCAAAATGGAGCAGAGAGTGTATCAGTTCAGTACGGAAGCAACAGCTTACATTGAAGGCGAGGACAGAATTACAGTCGATATTCCGGGAGAAAAGGATGCGGATGAAGTATTAGAACAACTGGGAAGACCAGGTTCACTGTATTTCTGTACGGCGGCAGATACCACACCGACAGAGGAACAGATTGCTAACGGAGAATATCTTCAGATTACGGAAGAACAGAATGCAACTTATGCGGGCTATTACAGAATCTGGTTGTCCGGTGACGAAGTTGCAGATGCACAGGGACAGGCATCCTCGGACTCCACAACAGGCGGCAGCCAATATGTTGTAGCGTTGGAGTTCAATGAGGAAGGTTCAACGGCATTTTACGAGATGACATCACAATACGTCGGACAGCAGACATTTATCATTTATGATGGGGATGTGCTCAGTGCACCGACTGTAAGTGAAGCCATTCCCGACGGACAGGCGGAAATTAGCGGTCAGAGCTCCCTTGAAGAAGCACAAACCCTTGCATCGAACATCCGAATTGGTTCTCTATCGCTCACACTGGATGAAATCAGTCATAAAGTGGAAAGCGCGCAGCTTGGAAGTGATGCATTAACTAAGAGTATTCAGGCAGGTATCATCGGTTTTATTATCATTATTATTTTCCTGCTGATTGTTTATAGAGTTCCGGGTTTTGCCGCAGGACTTGCATTGGTATCATACGTTGAACTGATGCTGCTTGCGTTAAACGGATTTGATTTAACACTGACGTTACCGGGCATTGCGGGTATTATTCTGAATATCGGTATGGCGGTGGATGCGAATGTTATTATATATGCGCGTATCCGGGAAGAAATTGCATTGGGCAAGAATGTTAAGAGCGCAATTAAAATAGGATTCCAGAAAGCTACATCAGCCATTGTAGATGGAAATATCACAACCTTAATTGCAGCCTTGATACTTCTCTGGAGAGGTTCCGGTACAGTTAAGGGATTTGCACAGACCCTTGCGATTGGTATATTGATTCAGTTGTTTACTTCTCTTGTGATTTCCAGAGGTCTTGTATGGCTTCTGTATTATATGGGCTTTAAGAAACCGGGATATTACGGAAGAGAAAGAGTTAGAAAGACAATCAAATTTGTTGAAAAGAGAGCTGTGTTATTTACAATTCCGATTATTGTTATTGCAGTAGGAATAGGTTCTATTGTGTACAATCAGGTAAAAAACGGATCGCCATTTGAGTATAGCATTGAGTTCCAAAGCGGTAGTGCGGTAACTGTTCAGTTTGATGAAGATTACTCAATGGATGACTTTAATGATAGAATGAAACCGGATATCGAAAATCTGCTTGGAACATCGGATGTTCAGGGACAGAAAGATACGGCGACAGAGGGACTTTTTACAATCAAGACAAAGAGAT
>CALWNA010000136.1 GCA_944382505.1 uncultured Lachnospiraceae bacterium | reverse complement strand
TATTAATACTTTACTCATATTTCAATTTCACCATATAAATTGCGAAAAGGGGCAGCCACACGCAATTTTTATGCGACAACCCCTTTTATCAATCAACAATTACATTACAACTGTCTGAAAAACTAATTATACCGGATAAGCCCCGTTTTCTTTATCCGCAACCGCAGGATCAACCTTTGTCTGCTGTGCTTCTCTGTATTCAAAAAACTCCTTTGCCACCTGTGGGAATAACGCATATGTCAATACATCTTCATCCTGTTGTTTCCACTGTGCGCATTCTTTTTCAAATTTTGGAAGAGATGGCTCTAACAAATCTGCCGGCCTGCAGGTTATTGGTTTTTCATCGCCAATGGCTTTTTTCTGAACTTCCGGATTAAAAGGTTTCACAGTCTGACCATATCTGCCTGCCAGCAAATCTTTCGCCTGCTGGTTAACCATTTTGTATCGCTCTCCCATAACCACATTTAATACGGCCTGTGTCCCCACAATCTGACTGGAAGGTGTTACAAGCGGCGGTTCACCGAAATCTTTACGAACCCTTGGAATTTCCGCCAAAACTTCATCAAACTTATCTTCAGCCCCCATTTCTGCAAGCTGAGAAACAAGATTTGATAACATTCCGCCCGGAACCTGATAAAGAAGCGTATTGATGTCAACGCCCATCACCTTCGGATTTAACAGACCATTCTCAAGACATTCCTCTCTGTACGGCTTAAAATAATCTGCAATTTTCTTGAGAAGTTTCTGATCCAGTCCAGTATCATATTCTGTTCCTTTAAATGTTTCAACCATAACTTCTGTGGCCGGTTGTGCCGTTCCCATTGAGAATGGAGAAATCGCTGTGTCAATGATATCGCAGCCTGCTTCGACAGCTTTTAAATATGTCATTGAGGCAACGCCTGATGTATAGTGTGTATGAAGATCGATCGGAAGGTCCGTTCCCTCTTTTAATGCCTGAACCAATTCCGCTGCCTTATATGGTGTGAGAAGTCCTGCCATATCTTTAATGCAAAGTGAATTTGCACCCATATCTCCAATTCTTTTCGCTGTCTCTTTCCAATAATCAAGCGTATAAGCATCTCCCAATGTATAAGAAAGAGCAACCTGTGCGTGCCCCTTTTCCTTATTCGCAGCTTTTACAGCTGTTTCTAAGTTCCTAAGATCATTCAAACAGTCAAAAATTCTAATAATATCTATACCGTTTGCGATGGATTTCTGAACAAAATATTCTACAACATCATCCGAGTAATGATTGTACCCTAAAATATTCTGTCCTCTGAAAAGCATCTGTAACTTTGTGTTTTTAAATCCGTCTCTTAACTTTCTAAGTCTGTCCCACGGATCTTCTTTTAAAAATCTAAGTGATGCGTCAAATGTCGCACCGCCCCAGCATTCTACTGAATAATACCCAACCTGATCCATTGTATCAATAATTGGAAGCATTTCTTCTGTGGGCATTCTTGTGGCAATCAATGACTGATGTGCATCACGTAATATCGTTTCGGTAATTTTTACCGGTCTTTTTTCTGCCATTTTCTTTTCCTCCGTTATCTGCTTTATTTAACACCGAATATCGCCATAAATGTACCTGCGGCAACAGCCGTACCAATAACACCTGATACGTTTGGTCCCATGGCATGCATTAATAAGAAGTTCGTCGGATCAGCTTCCGCACCAACCTTCTGTGACACTCTCGCTGCCATTGGAACAGCAGAAACACCTGCAGAACCAATCAATGGATTTACCTTACCATGCGTAGCAATACACATCAGCTTACCAAACAATACACCGGCAGCAGTACCTACGGCAAACGCAACCAGACCTAATATTACTATTTTTATTGTATCTACATTTAAAAATGCTTCTGCACTTGTTGTAGCACCGACGCTGGTACCCAGTAAAATAACTACAATATACATAAGCGCATTTGAAGCTGTTTCCTGCAACTGTTTTACAACGCCTGATTCTCTGAACAAGTTACCTAACATAAGCATACCTACAAGTGGTGCCGTTGTCGGTAAAATCATAACGACAACAATTGTAACAATCACAGGGAATAAAATCTTTTCCAATTTGGAAACATTTCTGAGCTGCTCCATTTTGATTTTGCGTTCCTTCTCTGTTGTAAATAATTTCATAATCGGCGGCTGGATAATCGGTACAAGCGCCATGTACGAATATGCCGCAACCGCAATTGGTCCCAATAAGTCTGTCTGTCCCAGCTTACCTGCAAGGAAAATAGATGTAGGTCCATCCGCTCCTCCGATAATGGAAATCGAAGCGGCCGCCTTTCCACCAAATCCCATAAAGATTGCCAAAAAGTATGCTCCGTAGATACCGAACTGGGCTGCGGCTCCAAGAAGGAAGCTCTTCGGATTTGCAATCAACGGACCGAAGTCTGTCATTGCACCAACCCCCATGAAAATCAGTGATGGCAAAATACTCCACTCATCAAGTACATAGAAATAGTAGAGCAATCCACCTGCTTCTCCATCTGCCGGTGCTTTTATTATATCCGGATACATATTTACCAATAACATACCAAAAGCAATCGGAACCAAAAGTAAAGGTTCATAATCTTTTTTAATTGCTAAATAAAGGAAAATACACGCCACGACAATCATTATGTAATTTCCCCATGTGAGATTAAAAAAAGCTGTCTGGTCAATGAGATTTCCCAATGTATCTAAAAAATTCATAAGTTACCTCCAGTTTTCCGTAAAATTAACCAGTAAAAACTAGTTTAAAGAAGCCAAAACAGCTCCGGATTCAAAAGAATCCCCAACTGCAACTAAAATATTTGCAACGGTTCCATCTGCTGGAGCAACCACTGAATTTTCCATTTTCATTGCTTCAAATACTAAAATTGTATCTCCTCTCTTTACTGCCTGACCGCTTGTCACTTGAATGGACAAAACCTTGCCAGGCATAGGAGCCGTAACTTTAATACCGCCTTCTGCTCCGCCTGCTGCAGGTACAGAAACCGCTTTTGGAGCAGGTGCAGCTGTTTTTGTTGCCGGCTTAACCGGAGCGCTTGCTTTCGTACCGGTTTCCTCAACAGTAACATCATATACATTTCCATTTACTGTAATTGTATAACTTTTCATTTTATTTCCTCCTAAAATATAATACGTATCTAATATGCATCGTCCTTCGCGAATGCTTGGCGGCATATCATCAATGCCAATTTCCATAATACTGCGTATTTTGGTCTCTTCCTCTTAACGTCTTCTGATGGATCTTACAACAAAACTATCGGTAGACGTATGCTCGCTGGCAGCAATTGCAGCAGAAATAACGGCAATTAATTCCGTGTCATCTTTTTTATCCGTAATCTCTTTCTCAACCGTTACTGCCGGCTCATCGGCATTTCCTTCGTCCTTTTTATTTTTTCCGCCTCCCAGGATGGAAAGTAATTTGGGAATATATTTTAGTAACGAAATAATGCATGATATAAATATAAGCACAATGAATATTGTTCCCATACCCATTAATGTATGAGTTGTTGCAGATGCCATCTTACTTCCCAAAGAATCATCTTCCGCATCCGCAAGACCAAACTCTGTGGATGTAATCTGGGTTCCCAGTACATCAAAGCAACTTACATGCAACGTCATCTTAAGATCCATATTTTCAAAATGCATATTCGCCATAATGTCAACGGCATCATCGCCTGCTTCGGTAACTGTAACATCATCATAAGAAATAAATGCTCCACAGCTTTCCTCTCCAACGATGTCCGCAAAATTTGCTTACATATCTGTCTGGTATGCCATTACATCTGCGGCATATTCCAATTCTTCCGGGGAACATGTTGCAACCTGCGCCACTGCAGTCGCCACCTGTTCCACCAGGCTTTTTGCATCGCTTAGCGTAATCTTTCCGTTGGCATATGTTATGGCATCATCTTTAGAAGTTGTCGTTTCCTCCGTCGTATCCGGCAAAACAACATCCGCCTGAACAAAAACGCATCCCACGGAAAGGCAGACAAGCAAAGAAGTCAGACTAAATAGAAAGCGTAATTTTTTTGATAATTTCATATTTGCACCTCACTTAGACTGTTCCATGTTTTTTTCCTGGTCTCTCTTCAAATTTTGTATATAACATTTCGAAAGCACCAATCAAATATTTTCTTGTATCAACAGGCGCAACAATACTATCTATGTAGCCTCTTGCCGCAGCGGCCATCACATTGCCCTGCAATGCCTGATATTCCGAAATTTTTTCTTCAATTACGGCATTCACATCTTCGCCTGCATTTATTTCATCTGCATACATGATTTCAACAGCACTCTTTGCTTCCATCATACCTACCTTTGCTGTTGGCCATGCATATACCACATCAGCCCCCGTCGCCTTGCTGTTCATTGTTACATAAGCGCTTCCAACGGCATTTCCAATAATGAGATTTACCTTTGGAACTGTCGCATTGGCAAAGGCATAAACAAGCTTTGCGGTAGCTTTTGCACCGTTCTTTTCCTGACACATTGTTGTTGTGTAACCCTCAACATTTGTCAATGTGAGAACAGGAATATTGAACGCATCACAGAAATTAATAAATTCTGCAGCTTTGTCACATCCTTTTGCCGTGAGTTTCGCTTCAAATTCTTCTGTAACATTCATATCATCATCATATATTTTTGTTCTGTTTGCAACTGCGCCAATGGTAGCACCATTTAATTTAATAAATGCTGTTAACATTTCAGGAGCATAGTCTTTCTTTACTTCCACAACAAAACTGTTATCGGAAAGATTTTCCAATGCCAGCTTTGTATCTTCCCCACAATTTTCAATGCCTTCTGTCCCTCTGTTCAAATCATCTGTACATTCAAGGTCTGCCGCTTCATCCTCATTATTAGAGGGAAGAATAGACACGAGTTCCCTCACACCGGCAATCACTTCCGTCTCCGAACCTGTGAAATCGACATTTCCGGCCGTTGTGCTCTGGAATTGCGCAGACGCACTATCGCACAGCTCTTTGTTATTTTCATTAACTGCGTTAGGCGAATTGACAAATAATTGTGCATTTTTGCTTTCCATAAATGTAAAATCAGAAAGTCTCGCAACAACGCTTAATCCACCGCCGCAGTTTCCGAAAATCGCGGTGATCTGCGGAATCACTCCGGAAGCCAGTGACTGCTTCAGATAAATTTCTCCAAAAGCATTTAATCCGTCTACGGATTCCTGAAGTCTAAGTCCTGTACTGTCAATCAGTCCGACAACAGGGGAACCTGTCTTCATCGCCAAATCATAAAGATTTGTGATTTTCTTTGCATGCATCTCACCAACAGATCCACCCAGCACAGATGAATCCTGGCTATATACATACACTAATTTCCCATTAATAACGCCGTATCCGGTAATCACGCCGTCTGACGGAGTATCCTGGGCCTTGATGTTAAAATCTGTGCTTCTTGCTTTTACATAAGCACCAATTTCAACAAAACTGTTATCATCAAGAAGATTTTCAATTCTCTGTCTTGCTGTAACTTTAGCTGTTGTACTCATAAATCAGTCCTCCAATTATATATATTGTCATGCAGATACCCTGCACATAGCAAACAACCAACTTTTTGCCTTTTTATAGAATATACCTTTTTTTGTCAAATATCAAGCCAAAATCGGCTTAAAAATCAAGTAAATTTACGCAGTTTTGATTCGATTTTTAATCCACTCGCTGTTAATTGGTTGAAAGTCATTCTTTTCAAAATAAACATTGTACCATACAAGAAACACATATACCGTCCATATTTTCCTGCTGTTATCTGCTTTTCCCGCCTTATGGTCTTTCATAAGCTTTACTAAAATATCCGTATTAAAATATTTCTGCGCCGCTGCCCCCGTCAGTGTTTCCATAACCATATTATAATATTTTTCCTCTTTCAGCCATACTCTTATCGGCACCGGAAATCCAAGTTTCTTTTTATTTGCTGTGGATTCCGGAATATGACGCTTTGCAGCAATCCTGAATGCCCGTTTCGTTGTATCTTTATTGCATCTGAAATCTATCGGAAGTTTCTTTGCATAATCAAAAACTTTCACGTCCAAAAACGGCACTCTTGATTCCAGACAATGTGCCATGCTCATTTTATCCGCCTTCAACAGAATGTCTCCCTGAAGCCAAAAATTTGTGTCAATATACTGCATTTTCGCAATATCGTGAAGATGACTTGCCTTTTTGTAAGTGCTTGCCACAATTTCCTGCGGCGACATATGCGTGAGTTTTGTCTTTAAGAGTTTTTCCCGTTCCTCAACAGAAAACATATTTGCATTTCCAATAAACCGCTCTTCGACATCTTTGCTTCCCCGAATTAGGAAATCTCTTCCCTTAATGTCAGGCATTTTCTTTGCAATGGCGGCGATTCCTTTTCGAATACATTTTGGGATTTTCTGATATTTTTCCAGAGATATCGGCTCGTGATAAATATTATATCCCCCAAAAAACTCGTCTGCACCTTCGCCGGAAAGAACAACTTTTATCTGTTCTGCAGCGAGCTGATCAACAAAATAAAGCGCAATACAGGACGGGTCTGCAAGAGGCTCATCCATATAATACATAACCGTAGGGATACACGCAAAATATTCTTCACTGTCAATATTCTTACTGTAATTTTTTTTATCCAGCTCCTTTACAAGTCCCTCCGCATATCGTATTTCATTATACTTGCTTTCCTTATCAAGAAAACCCACCGTAAAAGTTTTATCTCCCGGGAATTCGGATACGACATAGCTGGAATCAACTCCGCTGGAAAGGAGTGAGCCCACTTCAACATCCGCTATCATATGAGCATCCACCGTGTCATGCACCACTTCCTCTATCTCGGAAACGGTTTTTTCAAGATCGCCGCTTTCTGCCGGTTCCATCATCGGATCAAAATATCTTTCTATTTCAAGCTTACCCTCTTTAAAAATCATAAAATGTCCCTCCGGCAGTTTATAGATTCCCCGAAAGAAATTTTACGGCAGCACAGAATACTGGAAACTTAAATACTGCTCCAACGCTTCTTCGTTTAATTCTTTTT
>CALWNA010000135.1 GCA_944382505.1 uncultured Lachnospiraceae bacterium | reverse complement strand
CTCTTTCCCTACACGACGCTCTTCCGATCTCTCCAGTACTTGGCAACTGTTGATGTTTGATATCCTTCATAGTAACTGCTTAAATAATACATTGGATTGTACATATTTAATCTATAGTCAACAGTATTTCCAAGTGCATCGGTCTTGACCAGATCTTCCGCATATGCTGCGCCATAATCGCTGTTATCTTTTAATAATTCCGCCATTACGGAATCAAAATGCGCTCCGGAACCGTCACCATATCCAAATAATATATTTTCTCCCTGTGTGCTATTCAAATCGTCAAATGCTCCCACATCCTTAGATGCCGGTTTCATTGCCTTGACAAAATCATCGATGCTTGTAATTATAGCTGTGTTTGTCTTGCTGTCATATACGACCCACTCTGTATCGGCATTCAATGCGTCAATATAATCCTGTACAGTATCGTAAGTTCCTGTCAGTGTTACCGTACCGGATACTTCATTTCTGTTAATGTCATCCCGTGCATAATTTTGCTCCTCATTATCAGAAATTTCTCCATTTCCTGTGGAGCCATCTTCCGGCTTAGAATTTCCACCCTTCCCGGTTCCGTCTTTGAAGTCTCCTTTTTCCGGTTTTTCGCCATCTGCAAGATCCGGCAGCGTTTCACCATCCGCAATTTCATCTTTCGTATCTGTGCCGCTACCCAGTCCTCCTCTGCCACCAAAACCTGTTTTTCCACTGCTTTCAACAGAATATGGGAATGTGGTGTCTGCGAGGAAATTATTTAAGGAAGTCTCTACTACTCCCTTTAAATATTCATAATAACTTCCCGCCTGATATATGCCATCTTCAGATTCTGTCAGTGTCAATACTTTTCCATCGGAATCCTTCAGGCCTAATTCATTAATATAATTTGCAAATGCCATTGCCATATTATCAGATAACTGTTGCATTTCATCTGTCAAATCTGTTCTTGTTACACCCATATTCCATTCATATGCTTCATTCGCATAATCTAAATTGGTGATTGGGCACCAGCACATGGAGCCTGCCACTGCATCGCTCTCATCACTTACAGCTCCAATTGCTTCAAGATAAGGTGTATAAAGTTCACTGTCTCCTGTTGCGCCAAGCAGCGCACTCTGCGCTCCGCCGCCGCTCATACCAAAACTGAATATCCTCTCTGTACTTCCCGGCAATGTGTCAGCGTTATATCTGACATAACGAATTGCAGCCTTTAAGTCTGTAACTCCGGCAGGCGCCCCTGCGTCACGTCCGCGACAGCCTGCATACACATAAACAAATCCTGCATTTGTATAATCTGCTGTATTGCTTACATAATCCGTGGGTGCCGCCATTGCAGAATATCCCGGAGTATCTACGGGAATTACCATCGGCGCTGTCTCTGCTGTATAATCTCCAACGTTTCCATCCTTATTAATCTCGCAGGTATAGGTTCCATCACCATTATCTGTCGCTGTCATGTATGCCCCCGGCACAAAAATTCCTAACGTTTCATACTGCTCGTCCGCCGGATTGGAACAATAACTGATCCCGACCTGCCAGTATACATCATTTTCTGAGTTATATTGCCATTTTGTCTTATCAATTTTTTCCACTGCAATTTCGCCTTTTTCCGTATCGCCACTTTCTGTGTTATTTTCTGATGCGCTGTTGCCACATCCTGTAAGGATCAGAACCATACTTATCCCTATACAAATTAATTTTTTAAGTTTCATGTCTAACTCTCCTCATTATTATTTTTAATTATCTTATTCCCCAAATATGAACATTTATTGAAAATATATATTTCAATTTGCAAAAATCTCTAATTCGTCAGAAACATCGTACTTTTGCACTTTTTGATTTCCCGAATCGTTTACAACCAGCTCACCGTCAAGCGTACTGATTATGATGTCTGAATCAGCAAGTTTCTCATTCAGTTTATTGATAAATTGTTTCAGATTTTCCGCATCAGATTGCGCCGGATTGTTCAAGTCAAATGCAAATTCATCCTGTTCCAATACATTTTCTTTCCCCTGCTCATTTAACGCAACAATTTTCCACTGATAGTTTGCTATTCCCTGGTACATTTCCGGATTCCAGATCATCAGGTAATCCTGCTGTTCTCCATGATAAAGATACAGACTCCTGAATCCGGGATGCACAGTGCTTATCTCTCTATTATCTATACGATATATTGTTTCCCCCGTACTTCCGGAAATCACACGGATCACTTCTGCCCCTTCTCCGGAAGTGTTTACATCTGTCGCGTTGCTATCAACTACAATTTTATCTTTGATACCATCTCCGGTCACATCGGATGAAAATATTATTTCCTCCCCTTCCTTAACCACATTCAAAGAATTTTCTTCTGAATTTTCAGATGTATTTTCCGCAGGACTATTTTGCTTGTCCGCTGTTTTATTATCCGTCAGACACACCACTGCCACTACCAAAATTACAAGTATTCCAATGATGCCCACATACTTTCCTTTTTTCTTAAAATGCATTATATTTTTTACCCTCCTTCTTGTATTCGTCTCCCCAAAGGCCAGTATATTTGTAGAAATCCGTCTCTTATTCGTTGCAAATGCCAGCAATGATTTGCTGTATTCTTTTTTTATATTTTGTCCCAACGAGGAAATAACGTATTCATCACAACTCATTTCCATGTCAGAACTCATACAAAAATATGCTGCCCATACCAAAGGATGAAACCAATAGATTGTCGTTATCATAAATGCAACCAGTTTTGTGATATAATCTTTTCTCGCAATATGATACTGCTCATGCTTCAGAATATATTTTTGCTCTTCCATTGACAGCCGGAAAGGAATATATATTTTCGGTCGCACAAATCCCATAATAAATGGCGAAACAATTTGATCGCTCTCATAAATATTCTTCTGATATAATACAGCCGTGCTCAACTTTTTCTTTAAACGAATTATAAGACACAAATTCCAAAACCAAATTATTCCGATACCGAATATCCATATGGCCGCTGCAATATGCACGGCAATCATCTTTCGTGTCGTAGAGTGGCTATTTTCGTTGCGTTGCCCGGAAAAATAATTTTCACTTTTTTTCTCAGCTTTTATCTTTTGTTCTGATATGTCATTATTTTCACTTACTGTTTCTTCACTGTATCCATTCTCTCCCGACACAATCATCTTTTCACTCTCGAAAACGATTCCGGAATTGCTTTCCGCAACAAACGCTCCAATCTTTAACGGTTCCAGATGAAACAAACTTACAGGAGAGGTAAGAAAGACAGGACATATCAGCCGGATTCCAACGATTATCCACAGTAAAAAAGCGTATTTTTTCGGAAGTCTCCAAAGCATTTTCCGCACCAGCAAAACAACCAAAATTACCGGGGATACTGTAATGCTCATATTCAGTATATTTGTAAATATTTCAAACAATCCCATAATTACTCTCTATACTTTCTTATTTATTTTGCACAAAAAGCTCTTTATTTTAGATACTTTGTGCAATTGATCACTAAGTTACAAACAATGACACACATTAAATTATGGGCGAAAACTGTGTATTTGTAGTTC
>CALWNA010000134.1 GCA_944382505.1 uncultured Lachnospiraceae bacterium | reverse complement strand
TTCTGCACCATTTCATGCATACCCGTCATTAATTGTACTTATTCATTGCCGTATGAATATCTTCTATAATCATAATTTCCACAGCAGCAGCGGCGTCTCTTATGGCATCATCCACCAGGGCTCTTTCTTCCTTGCCAAATTTTCCAAGCACATGCTTTACAAGATTGCCTTCGTTGGCTCCCACGCCCACCCGGACCCTCTGAAATTTCTGTGTGCCAATATGGGAAATAATACTCTTCAGCCCGTTATGTCCACCTGCACTGCCCTGAGCTCTGATTCGAATCTTTCCCACCGAGAGATTAATGTCATCGGATATGACAATAATATCCGTCTCCGGATTCAATTTATAGAAATCTACTACTGCCCTTACCGACTCACCGCTTAAATTCATATATGTCTGTGGTTTTACCAGCACCACTTTCTGACCGCCAATGGTTCCAACGCCACACAGTGCCCTGTGCCTTTTCGTTTTGACATCGATTCCCATCCGACTTGCCAGTTCGTCTATCACATCAAAACCAATATTATGTCTTGTCTTATTATATTCTTTATCCGGATTTCCCAATCCAAAAACTGCATACATAACCCATTCTCCATTATATTCTGTCTTATTTGACACAATTCATTTTGTCAGGAACGTTTCCCGTATAAATAATAATACTATTTTTCCAAGCTTTCTTCAACATTACATTCCTTGCGTTTTTAAAGTTTTATAAACTATTTACATTTTATATATTGTTGAAACAAAACAGCAAAATTTTACGTTATATAGATATATAGTATATTATATATCTACAGGATGCGAAAGGAGGCAGAACAATGAAAAAAATCGTCAGCGCCACAGCGATGCTCGGGATAGTATTTTGCATAGTATGTTTTTTTAATATTGACGCAAATGCTGCGGTCAGAAAAAACCAAAAGGATGTAGCGGCACTCAATGAAATAATTAAAAGCCAGGAAAAATATGGAAACTTTTACCAAAAACTATATCATGAAGAAAATTATGTTTGGGATAAAAAAAGCGGCAGATTAAAAAAAATAATCTGGAAAGATATTCCTATTTTTGGAGAATTGAATTTTAACAAATTTGATGCATTAGAGTATATTTATTTATATGACGATAGCGCATCAGATTTAAATATAACCAAGCTAAAGAATTTGAAGGTTTTAGTCTGCCTAACATATCTTAATCCGGTTACTATAAAGTTTGGCAATCTTGAAAATTTAACAACATTAAAAGTATACAATTGCCAATTAAAAAATCTGGATTACTCGGATTTAAAGAAATTAAAAGTTTTGATGTGTCCAGATACGAATATCCGGGCAGAATCTGTAAGCCATATAAAAACCCTGAAAAAACTGGATTTATCTTATAATAAGATCCGCGCCATCGACGTTTCCAAATTAACAAATTTGAGGGTTTTGAACCTTGAGTTTAATAAATTAAAGGAACTCGATGTGAGCAATCTAAAAAAGTTAAAAAATTTGAACGTTTCATACAACCGGTTAAAAACAATTGATATCTCCAAATTAATGCATCTGACACACCTTGATATACGGCTCAATCATTTTAAAAATATTGATGTGTCTCATTTAAGGAAATTGAAAAAATTAGATGTTTCATATAACGAATTAACATCTCTCGATATCTCAAAATGCAAACGACCACCAGCTCAACCGGCAATGTCGTCAACTTAAAGGGATATGTTTCAAAAAAAGCCGGCTTGAAATTCTCAAGCCGGCAAAAAAACTTTAATTTTCTACAATTTGTATTCTCTCTTTCCGGAATAAAATTATTATTATGGCAATCTTAATTACTTCCTCCTCTTAATAGCTTTCAAAACAACTTTTTTTGCTTTTTTGTTCCCCTTAATTTTTAATGTTTTTCTAACCTTCTTTTGGAAAGCATTTTTTGCAACCTTTTTAAGCTTACTGCCTTTTATGGTTATTGTTTTCACTTTAACGCAGGACGCGAATGCTTTTGCTTTTATTGTCTTAACATTCTTTCCGATTGTAACTTTCTTAAGCTTTTTACATTTTTTAAATGCTTTCTTTCCAATTGCTGTAACCTTAAAACTGTATCCCTTATATTTAACATTTGCTTTTACAGTTGCTTTTTTGAGATTCTTTCTATACTTTGTTCTGACATGAACAAGGGTTACATTGCCACGCTTTCCAGTCACCTTAGTAATCTTATATGTGAACTTTCCTATACGAATCTTCTGTCCCTTCTTTAATGTTACCGTTGTTTCGCCGGAATTATCATTTTTTCCGCTGTTATTATTACCACTTGGTTTAGATTCCGTATATTCTCTCTGCTCAAGCTTTGCGTCAAAATCTTTTTCGGTCATTTCCCACAACGGAATCTCGTAATCTTTAGAAGACGCCTCTTTTTGAATGTCCTTTTCTGCATAAACATCATCCGTTGGTGTCTCTCCAACTTCTTCCTGAACCACTACACTACTCTGTGCCGTATAGTAATCAGGTAAGGAAAGGGACGTTTTGTTGTTATAGCTTAATAGCCTCTGTATTGCATATCCGCCATTATTTCCTGCGCCGGTGCGGATGCCTGCCGTCGTATTATTTATAATATGATTAATGCCTACTTTCGGACCGGAACCATTGGCAATCTCAACTATACACGCGTTTTCTATCAATACATTTTGCGCATTTGGCACTTCTATTGCATTATCAAGATAAATGCTTGCTCCATTTGTGTTAATAAATACATCATAAATACCAAGACCCACGGCATAATGTTTCTTGACATTATTCGTTACCTTATATGCAGCATATCCATTCTTTGTTCCATCATGGCTCATCCAGTCATCCTGATTTTGCGGGTCATAACACTTTTCATTCTGAAGGAAATAAGTTCTTCCATTTTCACCTCTCCAGATAATATCATATTCCTGGAAATGTTCACAGAACAAACCATAAACAGTTACATTATCACCATTTACCACCAGACCGTTTTTCGCCGTATTCTGTGTCCATCCTACGTGGTCGCCATGATCAGCTCTCCAAATCCACGTATGATCAATGATTACATCATTACTATTGATTACCTGGCATTGATCCGTTCTCCCCAGAGAACCGGTTCCACCTACCCTGTAAATTACGTCCTGCAAAACTACCGGATTGTCAGAATGATTCTTATTGCATCCTTCTTCACCGACTCTAAGTAGTGTCTTAGAATAATTTCCGGCATCAAGAATTAAACCTGCAACGGATACGCCGCCCACATCATTAATGATAATCGCCGATTCTTCATTGTCCGGGATGATTGTTGCAATTCCCAGACCCAAAAGCACCGTATTTGCTCTTGTTACACGGATAGGTTCTTCCGCATGATATACACCCGGTGTGAAAATAATATTCTTACCCATTGCAAGCTGTTCATTGATTGTGGCCGCTGTGTCTGTTTCCGGTTTTGCAATATAGAAGTACTTGTCTACACTAATCGATGTTCCTTCTCCCATATTGTTCTCAGACCAACTGATACCCTTGGAATTCTTTCTCATTGCCGGAATAAATACTTTATATTTATCGGCCTCCACATCAAAATACAAAAAAGGCTTTTCTCTGATTTCAGAAGTATTCTCAATAATCGTTGTACAGCCTCTCTGATCCCAATTCGTTTTTCCTTCACCGCTAAGTAACGTCACCATATTTGTAAAGCTTTTACCACTGTTATCAGATGAATTTTGATTTGTAATTCCCTCGCATCCCTGGACTACCTGCTGCCAGTTAACTCCATAGATTCCACCGTCTAACCGACAGTTTCTGTAATAGTATTGCTGTTGGGAATAAGAGCCTGCTGCTTTATGAAAATATGTATCTGCAAAATATCCTCCGCTGGCCCATCCGTTATACCAGTCAAATACTGCTTTTCTCTCAACATTCAGCCTTCTTGCCGGAGCTGCCTGTGATACTGCCCACTGGAATGCAAAATAAGAATCATCATTATTATTCAAATCTGCTATTGTCACATTTTCGATTCCCTGCCAAAAATTACAAGTAACATTATTATTTGATAATGCAGCCGGTGTTTTGACGTTGGCCAATCGGACATCATAAGGCGTTTCACCTAGTCCTAATATCTGCGTATAATATCCGGTATTTATCGCTTCTCCTGTGGAAGTATAATCCCCGGGCTTGTACATCAATGCATAACGCTCGCTTCCAAACTGATTGTAGTGCTGATTTGCATAAATCTCAGCTTCCAGGTTGTCAATTTCTTTCTGATTATCCGTCGGTGCAAAAATATATGCATTGCTTCCAAACATACTTATCTCCAGAGAACCAGGTTCTGACAATTCACTGCTGTCACTACTATTTGCACTCTGGATTTTGTAGTAATTCTGGTATATTGAAGTATTTGGATTTTCATCGATAAAAGTGGTGTCCGTTGTCTGTGCGATTTCTTCATAATCAGCAAAACGGCTTACTGCACGATATATTTTATATACGTTTGCACCATTTGCCTTATCCCAGTTAACAACAATCTTTCCACCCTTTTGTGTAACCTCAACTCCTGTCGGCTGTTTCGGTTTATATTCTGCCAGTGTCTCGGCATAGGCTATCTTACTGTCTGAATAAACACCGCCATCGTTATTTGTTAATGTGCGCACTTTGAAATAATAGACCGTGCTTAACTCAAGTCCATCAACAGTAAATGTGTTCTCTTTTGTATAACCGGCAGACTGATAATCACCTTCTTCCTCCTTTGCGTACAGCACTTCATATCCACTATAAAGCGTCTCGCCGGCACCTTCCCATGACACAGTAACCGAATCACCGGCAATATCTGAAAGTCGAACCTTTTTCGCTGTTTTTGGTTCTGTTTCTGTATACATAATAAACTTCTCGTTTGATGATACAGACTCACCTTCTTTAATATCAATTGTTGAAAGTTTATCATCTTTTACAGTAACATAGTTTCCATTCGAACAACTTACAAAAGCAATTGTGCCATCTCCCTGGGGTTCTATAAGCACAGATTCCCAGCCTTTCGGCTCTGTATAAGCATTTATCTGGGTCACTTCACTGTCAACTCTCCAGCTTTTATTGTTCGCCTTATTGACAAAGTTCACCACTTCCTTGCCTTCAGAGTCTCCCCATGTTCCCGTTCCGTAATAAACTGTCATCTTGGCATTTTCAGGAACATTATTACTATCATACCCTAAAGTACAGTCAATCTGTTCCCCTGTGGTTCCGCTCATTGTAATAATTTTTTTCGTTGCAGCATGCACAAAGTACACTTCTGCATTGACAGTTCCTTCTACTTCTTCATCCACTTCGTCTGTCGACAGATACGATGCTGCATAAATGCTTTCCGGCATGTATGAAAAAGATAGGACTAACACCAATAACATCGCCAGAATCTTTTTGTAAATCCTTTTCATTGTACTTTTTCCTCCTGTGTAAAAATAATACATTTTAAACATAAAATTTTTACGCCATTTCCCTTTAACAACAGTATTTCCCCACCATATCTAATAATTAAATTTTATTTTAAAAAAACATTTTTTACAAACATCTAATTTTTTTTATCTGTATTTTACAAAAAAAGTCAGCATCTTTTGTAGATGCTGACCAAAAAATTTTCTTATTTTCTCTCTTTTTTTATGACTTTTCCGTTTTTTTTATCCTATTATTAATTCCATAAAAATATTTTTATTCTTCAGGTTCCATCAGCGATTTTTCATATGCTTCAAGTACGATTTCCTGAATAAAATTGCGGGTACCGGAATTAATCGGATGGGCAATGTCTCTGTATTCTCCATCTGCCGCCTTTCTACTTGGCATTGCAATAAATAATCCCTTATCGCCTTCAACTACCTTTATGTCATGAACTACAAATTCATCATCAATTGTAATAGACACTACCGCCTTCATTTTTCCTTCTTTTGTCATTTTTCTAACTCTTACGTCTGTTATGTTCATAAATTATGCTCCCTTTCTAAATTTACAGGCTATACCTGAAATTTCTTTCATTGATTATTTTTATCTGGTCTTCCTCCCCCAGATGTTCGTTTGGATTAATTGTACTGTGGCTTTCCACGATGCAGTTTTCAATCACTGCATTATCACCGATATAAACATCATTGAGAATAATCGAATTCTTGATGACACAATTATTCCCGATGTATGCCTGTTTAAATATCACTGATCCCTCAATGGTTCCATTAATAATGCAGCCACTGGAAATTAAACTATTGCTGATATTTGATCCCGGATTATATTTTGCCGGAGGTAAATCTTCAACCTTGGAATAGATATCCGGATACTGTTTAAAGAAGAAATCTCTTACTTCCGGTTTTAAGAAATCCATGTTTGCCTCATAGTAATTTTTTACACTGGCAATATTTTTCCAGTATGTTTGCATTTTGTAAGCATAGATTCTTTTTGATGATTTATTTCGGATAATAATATCATTCACTATATCATAACGGTCTTCCGATATACATTGCTCAATCAACTGAATTAGCAATCGTCTTCGAATTACATAAATGCCGGTAGATATCAAAGTGTCAGAACTGCCAATTGGTTTCTCTACAAACTCTGTAATCCGACCGCTTTCATCCGTGGTAACCACACCAAATGCCGATACATCTGTTCCTGCTTCCATTTCCTTACATACTATGGTCATATCCGCGCCGGTCTCCACATGTCTTTCCAGAACCTTGTTATAATCCATTTTGTATATTGCATCCGCAGAAGCGATAATTACATACGGCTCATGGCTCTTTTTCAGAAAAGCAATGTTCTGAGCAATGGCATCTGCGGTACCCCTGTACCAGAATCCATTATCCGAAGTGATGGACGGAGTAAATACATAAAGTCCACCCTGCTTTCTGCCGAAATCCCACCA
>CALWNA010000133.1 GCA_944382505.1 uncultured Lachnospiraceae bacterium | reverse complement strand
TACTGCTCTTTCTGAGGGCGTAATGAATAAAATTGCCGGAACAGGCGGTATGGATTTTGACTATATTGGGAAAATTCTTTTGATTGTAATTCTTCTTTATGGCATCAGTTGTATTTTTACTTTGATTCAGGGGTATACCATGTCAACCATTACCCAGAAATTGTGTTACAGGCTCCGCAGGGAAATTATTGAGAAAATTAACCGCATGCCGATGAAATACTTTGAGAGCAGAACATATGGAGAAGTGCTTTCAAGAATCACAAATGATGTGGATACTTTTGGAAATGGTCTGAACCAGAGTGTTACCCAGTTGATAACATCGGTTACGACAATGATCGGCGTGGTTATTATGATGCTGACAATCAGCCCTCTTATGACATTGATTACGCTGTTAATTTTACCGGTAAGTCTTTGCTTTATCAGTGTTGTTATGAAAAAATCCCAGAAGTATTTTCAGATGCAGCAGGAATATCTGGGGCATATTAATGGTCAGGTGGAAGAAAATTACAGCGGGCATCTTGTAGTGAAAGCTTTCGGGAAAGAACAGGCAGTCATTGATACATTTGATAAGACAAATGATGTTCTCTATACATCCGCATGGAAATCCCAGTTTTTGTCAGGATTAATGCAGCCGATAATGATGTTTGTGGGAAATCTGGGATATGTTGGTGTGGCAATTTCAGGTGCTTTTCTGGCAATAAACGGAACAATTCGTATCGGTGATATTCAGGCATTTATTGTATATGTGAAAAACTTTACACAACCCATGCAGCAGATTGCACAGGTTACGAATATGATGCAGTCAATGATGGCAGCAGCAGAGAGAGTTTTTGAATTTCTCGGGGAAGCGGAAGAAGACCAGACGACTGAAAATGCTGTTCCAATGAATCATGTTCAGGGAATTGTGGATTTTGAACATGTGCATTTTGGATATAACGAGGACCATATTATTATCAATGATTTTAATGCCCATGTTGATCAGGGACAGCAGATTGCTATTGTCGGTCCCACGGGAGCCGGAAAGACTACAATGGTTAAGCTCCTTATGAGATTTTATGATGTAAATAGCGGGGCAATAAAGTTGGATGGACACAATCTGAAAGATTATAACAGAAATGAGCTGCGAAGTGCTTTTGGAATGGTACTTCAGGACACATGGCTGTTTCAGGGAACCATTATGGAGAATATCCGATACGGAAGGCTGGACGCAACAGATGAGGAGGTTATCGCAGCGGCAAAATCAGCTCATGCCCACCACTTTATTAAGACACTGCCGGGAGGTTATAATTTTGTGCTAAATGAAGAAGCCTCCAATGTATCTGCCGGTCAGAGACAGTTGCTTACGATTGCCCGCGCAATTTTGGCAGACAATCCGGTACTTATTCTGGATGAAGCTACATCATCTGTAGATACGCGAACCGAGCATAGAATCCAGAAAGCAATGGATAATCTAATGAAGGGAAGAACAAGCTTTGTCATAGCGCATCGGCTGAGTACAATCAAAAATGCGGATCTTATTCTTGTTATGAAAGATGGGGATATCATAGAGCAGGGAACCCATGAGGAATTAATAAAGAAGAATGGATTTTACGCAGATATGTACAATTCACAGTTTGATGTTGTGGCATAAAAGAAAATAAGCCAGGGGTTATGGTACCTCTGGCTTATTTTATGCCTTCTGTCAGTAACGCTTGATTTTTTTAGATGGAGTTTTTTCAAATTCTGTTTCCCGAACTTTCAGACGGTATATTTTCTTATGTGCCGGGACAGATTTGTTATAATCATCAATTACCTGCTGTAATGATGTCGGAATGTCGTTAATGTTATTGTTCTTGGAAAATTCGTAATCAGGAAAAATTTCAGCTTCAATAACACCCTCATTTTCACGAACAAGAACTTCCTGTACCAGAGGGTTTTCCGATAATTTGTTTTCCAGTTCTTCCGGTGAAATGTTCTCACCGTTTTTTGTAATGATAAGGTTTTTCTTTCTTCCTGTGATAAAAACAAATCCATCCGCATCAATATGGCCCAGATCTCCGGTTTTCAGCCATCCGTCCGTCAGTGCCTCACTGGTCTGTTCCGGCATCTGATAGTAACCCATCATAACACTGCTGCCGCGAACCCATATCTCGCCGTCAACAATTTTTCCTTCACAATTAGGCAACAACTGTCCCACAGATTCTTTTTTGACATTCCAGCTGACAGTCGTACTGATGACCGGGGAACATTCTGTCATGCCATAGCCCTGTAAAATAGTTATCCCATATAAATTAAATGTGTCAATAAAGGCAGGATTCAGGTAAGCACCACCGCTGCAAATGGTGTGAAATTGTTCTCCAAACACTTCTCTTTTGACGATTTCAGGTGGAATGTCTTTTGCAGATTTTAGTTTTTTGGCAAAGGATTCTATCATAAGCGGAACCATCAGAATCATATTTGGCTTAAATAATTTAATATTTTTCGCGACATGCAGCAGAGAATCATTAATGCAGATAATGCTTCCCAAAGAAATCCCCTTTAAAATATCCATACTCAGGCAGTATGCATGATGAATCGGCAATACGGATAAAATTACGGTTCTGTCAGGGATTTTCATATCCAGACAGGTGGCATTTTCTGCCATGTTTCTGTGGGTGAGCATCACACCTTTGCTTTTTCCCGTTGTGCCTGAAGTAAACATAATTGTGCAAAGCTGCTCCGGCTTTGGTGTAAAATGAAATGTGCCTGCATTTTCAGACAGCAGTTGTGTAAAGGAAAGAGAAGTTTCATCACTTGTTTCCTTTTGCATCGAAATAACATATTTTAATTTTGGACATCGCTGTTTTACTATGGCGCCGACATCTTTGCGGACTTCATCCAGAACAAGGACGGTTACATCAGCGCGATGAATTAAGTCGCATATTTCCTCAGCGGGAAGAGATACGTCAAGAGGTACGGCAACACTGCCGCTGTTAACAATGCCAAAATAAGAAACCAGCCATTGATAGGAGGTCATACCAATAATTGCAATATGATTTTCAAGTACACCTATCTTTTCGAGGGCATTGGAGAAAGCTTCGCTGTCAGATCTTAATTGCGTATAAGATTTGGATTCTATTTCATTTTTTCCGATTTTATATCGAATCGCATCTTTTGTCGTATATTTTTCTTCTGTATGTACTAATATTTCACGAATTGTGCTAAATGGCATATTTTTAAATCCTTTCTGTTATTATTCTATCGAGTACCCCTATCTTATCAGAATGTTAGCCCTATAAATTTGTTCCGTGTATGAAGTACAAAAGTTATTCGGACAGTTTTTCCAGATAGTCCACAGCTTCCTGGACAGTACGAATATCTGCAATTTCCTGCTGATCAATTTCTACGTCAAATTCATCTTCCAGTTGTCCCAGCATGCTCATAAAATCAAAAGATGTAAAGCCCAAATCCTCCATAAAACGTGACTGGGGGGTGATTTGTGAGGGATCTACTTCCACATAATCACAAATAATTTCAACCAACTTTTCAAACATAATAATTATTCCTTTCCTATATTAATTTTATAATGTCTCCGATTGGCAGATTCGGATTTTCACTGCCCTTAAACATAATCTTGCAGAGATAGTAGTATAAGTATTCTAGGTCTTCTCTGGATACTGCCTTTACCTGGTGTTCAAAATTAAAATCCAGACCGTTATCTTCCGGGCGGTGCATAACGGTCAGATACATTGCCTGAGTGGTAGCACCGTTTGGATACCATTTTGTTTTATATTTAATGTCTCCTAACTTGTCCAGTCCGTTAGATTTTAAAGTCAGGGGCTGATACGTTAAAGACATTGGCTCGTAGGTCTGTCCTCCCGGATTCGGGTATTTCTGACTGCGATATGCAAAATAAGATACAGGATCGTAGTTTGCATGTCGAAAATATTCATTTTGTAAGTCGCGTATTTCGTAGATACCTTCCAGGAAGGTTTTGTCTTCAGAGATAATGGTGCGGAAAGGAAAAGAGTGGATTCTCGTTCCGCCGGATTTTTTCTCTTTGATGGTTGCTCTTCTGGCAATTGCCGTATTAATGGAAACGTCGTCGTTGCCGTTCATTTTCTGAAAATATGTACGCAGTCCCATCAGTAAAAGACATACAAGTGAGACATGATATTTTTCACAGAAATCCATCAACCTTTTTGTCGGTTCTTCTTCCAGATGGAAAATATCCAAGGCAGAATCAACGGAATCGGATACATTGACGGCAGCACGGATATTCGGGTTACCGGTTTTTTTCCTTTCTGCTTCAAGCTGTCCGGGCCCTTTGATGCCATTATAAATCGGTTCCGATTGTTCTATAATTTTGTGAAAGAATGCGGTATCTCTGTCTTTGGCTTTGCATCCCGCTTCATAGGCAAGATCTTTCTGAAGCTGTTCAACGTAAGAAGCCATATCTTTCGGATAAGGAACCCCTTCGTACATTGTGTTACAGTAAAGCTCAATAATATCTTTTAAGAAACAAATCAGAGACTGGGCATCCATGGTTGTATGGTCTGCCAGAAAATATATTCCATTATATCCGTCAGGGGTTTTGATCATAACAATCCGATTCATAGGAGAATCCTGACGGTTAAAAGGAACCCGGGTCCATTGTGTCATTATGGACTCAGCTTCCTCCATTGTCTTATCGCTGAAATCCACAAATTCAATGTCCCGTTCTTCTTTGTCTACAATGTACTGATACCAGTTTCCTTCTTTATCTGCTGCAAAACGAAGCCTCATAGACTCGCATCTCTCATATGCTTTATAAATGGATTGTTTTAACACATCCCAGTCAATATCGGTTCCGATGGTCAGACTGGTACCGATGTTAAGAACTTCTTTTTTGGGACAAAAGTTCTGATAATAAAAATGAAATTTCTGGGCTACGGTAAGAGGATATACAGGATATCCTTTTCTTGTTCTCATCATTTTATGACACCTCCAATAAATTCATCTAATGCTTTTTCATACTCTGCCATATTTTTATAATAACTTTCGGCATGAGCTGCACCCTTTACAATTAATTTCTTCTTATCTGCTGCATAGTTTTGGTAAATTTCATGGCACATGGCACATGGGACAAAGGTATCTGCATCACCGTGAATCAGTAAGGCGGGTACCGTTGCCTTTCGCACTTCTCTGGCGGCATTGCATTCGTCAAGACCATATCCGGCCTTTTTCTTGTTTACATAGTCTGCAATCGGAATGATTGGAAAGGCCGGAAGATGATACATAGAATGCAATACATGAGTAAATACATATTTTGGCGATGTAAATCCGCAATCAGAAATAATCCCCTTAACCTGAACCGGCAGATTCAGACCGCTTGCCATTAAAACAGTGGCTCCGCCCATGGAAGTTCCATGAAGAAGAATTTGGACATTCTCGCCACACAGTTGAATGATATAGTGAATCCATACAAGGGCGTCTTTTCTGTCAAGGCAGCCGAAACCGATATATTTCCCTTCGCTTTTTCCATGCGCCCGTTCGTCCACCAAAAGCATGCCATATCCACGCTTTATATAATAATCGGACAGCCCGATGTAATCGTTCAGCCCTTCGCTGGTATAGCCGTGAAAGCATATGACGACTTTATTGCTATCCGGGCTGCCTGGGAAGTATGTCGCATGCAGCCTTAAACCATCGTCAGACATACAATAAACGTCTTTGTGGGGCTGTGACATCATATACTGTTTTCTTTCTCCGATAAGAGAAGCGTACTGATTCCAGTCTGTTCCTGCCATCTTCATGGTGCGTTTTACATCAACCTTATTTCGCTTCATTGTTCTGCGGTAAAAATATGCGGAGCTTCCCACTTCTGCAATCGTGAACAATCCCAAAAGCGCAGCGGCTGCTTTCAATTTTTTTTTCATAAATACGCTCCTTCTCAGTTTTTACTGTCAATAATCTTTTTGAATTTTAGCGCCTTGTCGATATTTCCTTCCACTTTCAGTTTTTGCAAAGTGACTGCCCGGATAGGGTCTAATTTTTTCTCGGCGATTTTTATTAAGGTTTGGGCCTTGCATGTAAATATTACATCTCTGTCAAAATACTCATATGGTTCCACATATAATTTACCGTCTTTTACTTCTACGTAAAAGATGCCTTCTCCTTCACCCGTAATATTAAACTGATAAGCCAGATGTTCTGTGATATCACTTACCTCCGCTCCCATCAATTTTCCTTTAATCTCTGAAAACAAATCGGCAAAAGTCAAAATATATCCCTCCTTTTTTTACAAAATTCGACCATCGGTCGAACTTGATTTTAAGTTAGAATAACATTAATTCGACCGTCGGTCAATAGAGTAACTGCACAGATTTCGGCTGGAATTTTTGCGCATTTTTATATAAAATTTATGGCTGTTATGAAAATTGTTCTGTGATATACTAGGTAACAGAATAAAATGGTTTGGTTCTTTATAATAAAAAAGCAAGAAAGGCAGAAAATGCAAAATCAGACAAAGCACGATAAAATATTGGACGCTCTTCAGGAGTTATTGGCAAATAAGGATATTCAAAATATTTCCGTAAGTGAAATTGCACAGACGGCAGGAATCGGGAAGGGCAGTATATATTATTATTTTCCGTCAAAGGATTCCATATTGGAGGCATTGATAGAGAGAAATTATGAAAAGCCTTTGGAAACAGCTAAGAATCTGGCAGCCCAGACAGATATATCGCCATTTACAAGAATGGCAATGATATTTCAGGCATGCAGGAATTCATCGTCCCAATTAAGAAGTCACGGAGATGTAACAAAACTGAGTGGGGTTGGAGAAACAGCGTTTTTACATCAGAAGTATTTAAGTCACTTAATATCGGAGTTGAAGCCGGATTTGACAGAGATTATTCAACAGGGAATTGACAATGGAGATATACGGTTTAAATATCCGGCGGCACTTGCTGAAATTGTTTTGATAGTGCTGGCAGTTAAATTGGACAATACATTGGTGCCATCTACTGCCGAAGAAATCGAAGAGACCATTGTGGGGTTGATAGAATTGTTGGAAAAAGGCACAGAGAATCCTCCGGGTTCCCTGAACTTTTTAAAGCCCGTCAAATAAAAAAAATCATAAAAAATGAGGGCATTCTCAAAAATCGTCAGACTTTTGGGGCGCCCTCATTTTGCTATATAAAAATTAGTGGTGGAATAATCTCAGACCGGTAAAACTCATTACCATTCCGTGTTTATTGCAGGCGTCAATCACCTCCTGATCACGAATGGAACCGCCGGGCTGTGCTACATATTTTACACCGCTTCGGGAAGCTCTTTCAATATTGTCACTAAATGGGAAAAATGCGTCAGAACCTAGGGTTACATCAGTAGCCTGGGAAAGCCAAGCCTGTTTTTCTTCCTTTGTGAACACAGGAGGTTTTTCTGTAAATACTTTTTCCCATTCGCCGTCAGCAAGGACGTCCATATAATCCTCGCCGATATAAAGGTCGATGGCATTGTCTCTGTCGGCACGTTTCATAACATCCTTAAAAGGAAGATTCAACACCTGTGGTGCCTGACGGAGAAGCCAGTTATCCGCCTTTTGTCCTGCAAGTCTTACGCAGTGAATTCTTGACTGCTGTCCGGCGCCTACACCGATTGCCTGACCGTTTTTCACGAAGCAGACAGAGTTTGACTGGGTGTATTTTAATGTAATCATTGCAATCGCCATATCGATTTTAGCCTGTTCGGTCAGTTCTTTATTTTCTGTAACAATGTTGTTGAAAAATTCATCGTCAATGTTCAGTTCATTACGTCCCTGTTCAAAGGTGATGCCGAAAACGTCTTTCTGTTCAATTGGATTTGGAACATAATCCGGGTCAATCTGAATAATGGCATAGTTCCCTTTTTTCTTGCCTTTTAACATTTCCAGCGCCTCCGGTTCATAACCCGGTGCAATAATGCCGTCAGAAAATTCTCTTTTAATAACTGTTGCGGTTGAGACGTCACACACATCAGAAAGAGCAATAAAGTCACCGTAGGAAGACATTCTGTCAGCACCTCTTGCTCTTGCATAAGCACATGCCAGAGAGGATAATTCTCCCAAATCGTCTACCCAGTATATTTTTGCTTCCACATCACTCAGTGGAAGACCCACTGCAGCACCCGCAGGTGATACATGCTTAAAAGACGTAGCGGAAGGAAGTCCTGTTGCCTTTTTTAATTCTTTTACTAACTGCCAACCATTGAGCGCGTCCAGAAAATTAATATATCCGGGTTTTCCGTTCAGCACCTGGATAGGAAGTTCGCCATCCTTCATAAAAATTCTTGATGGTTTTTGATTCGGGTTACAACCGTATTTTAATTCTAATTCTTTCATTTCAATTCTCCTTATCTTATTTTTCTATGTGCAAAGCACATCATGAAATTACCGTAATACGAAAAGTATAAATATTATTTATAATAAAAATTGTTTAAATTACATTTAAGAATTTTTATTAATAATCTTTGTTTCATATTTGCCTGTTTGAATATCGATATATCTTACAAATAAAGAAACTTTATTGTCCTCATTTAAGCTGCTCCAAAGCATATCTGCAAATGCATCCATGTCATCCGTCATAGGAACGAGCTTCGGTTCTCCCTCAAAGCTTGGAAGGGGATTTCCGTCACATTGGTAAGTGTGGATAAAATGTCCTTCGCCGTTTACAGGATTGTTGTATGCAAAAGTATATCTGTTGCAGGCGTCCGGATTTCCATTGTTGCTTTTTAAGATGGACATTGCATAATTATATTCGCCATTTTCAATGTGCATAATACCTGAAATTCTTGGTGTGTAGTTCGGCGCGTCCGGCTCAAATTCACGGGTTCTCAAAGCCTGTTCAAATGTCTGCTGTTTGTCCATTAATTCATAAATTGTGTCGGTCTGGTCTCCGTTTGTGACAATGGTCTTATTTCCGAGAACTCTTACGGGAGCGTAGATGATAAGGCTTGGGTCAACAAGCTTTGAAGGATCAAAGGCCTGGGTACGGATGCCTTCGCCATCTTCCACAAAAACCCGGTTTCTGCTGTTCTCACTTCTGCCCATAATAAAGTAAGCGGTCACCGCATACTTTCCATTGGGGGATTTGCCAATTACGATTCCGCGTCCCGGATATGAATTTTTTTTCAATTCATTTTCAAGTGATAACATCTGCATTTTAAATCTCCTTTTCTGAAATAGTATTTGTTTATTCCTCCGGCAAATGCCTGTGTGAATATAAAAAACCACCCGGAAAACCAAGATGGCTGCCCAGGCGGTCGACGTCGTACATCCATACTCCCTGTGGTTAAATCCACTGATCCGCCAGTCGTATGGAATATATAAGTAGAATAAACGATTTTGATTTGAATTTCAATCAAATTATTTATATTTTACAAATTTTGTAAAAAACCTTAATATTCTAAATATTAACTTTGAAAACAGCAAAAATGCAAAAACCTGTAAAGAATGGTATAATTATAAAACATGTGTAAAGAAAAGGATGAGAGAAAGATGAATGTTAAGAAAATGAAAATCCGGGTGAAACTTCTTTTGGTTATGCTTATAGTTTTCATGGTGGGATGTCATACAAATAATGCTGTGACAGTCAAAGCGGAACAGGACACAACAGAACAGGAAATCGCAGGAGAAACCGAAGGAAAAGAAGAGGAAGAGACAGAAGAACCGGGAGAAGACACAGAGGATTCGGATGCATACACAATGATTGCCCATAGAGGATACTCGAGGTATGCGCCGGAGAATTCTCTGCCGGCTTTTGAAAAGGCAGTGGCAGCAGGATTCACAACCATTGAACTGGATTTGCGAAGATGTAAGCCGGATGCTAATGGCAGGGCGACATGGGTGGTATCTCATGCAGATTCGCTTGCCGATACAATGGGCGTAAATAAAAATATCTCTAATCTTACATACAGCCAGCTATTGACTTATTCTTATACAAAGGGAAATGAAATTGATGCATATAAAGATCTGAAGATTGTAAGCTATGAACAGATTATCAGCCTGATAAAACAATACAAAGGGGAGGGACGGAAAATAACATGGCAGATTGAAATTAAGAATGCAGAGGACAGTAATTATGAAGCATATTTTGAAGAAGAATTAATTCGTCCTCTTGTTGAAGCGCAATTGCAGGAGGACGTGATATTTTCTTCCTTTAATTCCTCTTATTTACAAAAAATAAAGTTCATCGACAGCAGTCTGCGCACATGGTATTTGAGTACGGTTCTGAACATTGATGCAATGCAGCAGGCAAAAAGCTGTCAGGCAGAGGGAATCAGTTTTAAAGGAACATCCGATTATACCAGTGAACAAAATGTGCGGACAGCATTGCAGGAAGGCTTTCAGTTGTGCGCATACACTGTGAACAGCCCTGTGGTTATGGGCGTTTACCACCAGTGGGGAGTTCGTAACTTTTCAACGGATTCACTGGCACCGATTGATGTCTCTAAAAATATGCTGACAGGAACTTATAATTTAAAAGCATTTACATGTACGTTGGAAAAGGATTCTTATACATACGACGGTACCAGAAGGCTTCCAAAAGTGACAGTTACATATAGAGGAGAAGAGCTGGTAGAGGGCATTAACTATACCCTAAGCTATTTTGACAATAAAAATCCCGGAACGGCGAGAGTGTGCATATCAGGAATAAATAATTGCAAAGAAGAGCAGGAGCGCACCTTTGCCATAAGTCTGCGAAAAGTGACCGGATTTCAAATAGCGGCATCAAAGGCAAATTATATTAAATTATCATGGACAAAAACGCAAAATGTCACAGGATATATTATTTATCAATACAATTTTACAACAAAAAAGTACGAGGCAATAAAAACCATTCGTACATCGTCCAAGGTTTCTTATAAAGTGAAAAATCTCACATCGGCGACGAAATACAGATTTATCGTAAGAGCATATCTGGAATCTGATGGTGAGATATATTTGTCTGATGCCTCTGCAAAAAAAGTAACTTATACGAAGCCGCAAAAAGTAAAAATAAAATCCCTTCAAAGATATAAAAAATACAGGCGGCTGAGAGTAAAATGGACGGCAGTTCCACGCTGTACGGGATATGTTGTAAAAATAGCTACGGATAAAAAAATGAAAAACATTGTGGGAACTTATACCGTAAAGGGGAAAAAGCATTTAAAATGGAATATTAAGAAGCTTTCCCGAAAAACAACGTATTACGTAAAAGTAAGGGCATACCGGAAAGCAGGAAAAACAACATATAACGGTGCTTATAGTTCTGTAAAAAAAATTAAAGGAAAAACAAAGTCAAAATCTAAGTCTAAAAAGCAGGAATAGAAAAAATCATATCAATGCGTGTTTTATCACGGGAGAAATGCAAAAAAAAATGTATTTCTCCCGTTTTTTGTATTGACATATAAGGCAGGTGATATTAAAATAAAATTGTACTAAATGAACTAGTGCAATTATACAAAGAAGGGTTGACTTATTTGGATAAAATTTATAAAACATTGCCTCGATATGCATTCGCACCGATTATTATAAGTCTGGTACTGAATATGTTTGTATATTTTGGCAGCAGAATTATAACAAAAGGTTTGCATCACCATAATTTCAGTATTTTTCTTGATGAAATGATACCGTTTGTGCCGGCAATGATGCTGGTGTATGTGCTGGCATATGTTATTTGGGCGGTTGGATTTATTGTAATAGGGCGGGAAAATAGAAAAGTATGTTATCAGGTAATGTCATCAGAACAAATAGCAAAATTGTTGTGCCTAATCTGCTTTCTTCTCATTCCGTCAGTGATGGAAAGACCGCAGATTACAGGAACGGGATTTTTTGAGTGGTTGTCACGATTGATATATTGTTTGGACAGCCCGGACAATTTATTTCCGTCCATTCATTGTCTCGAAAGCTGGATTTGCTTTAGAGGAGCCATGAAGTGTAAAAAAGTGGGCAATACATATAAAATGGTTATGTTTGTTGCGGCACTTTTGGTGTTTGCCTCAACGCTGCTTGTTAAGCAGCATGTATTTGCGGATGTAATTGGCGGCATTGCAGTTGTTGAAATAGGACTTTTTCTTTCGTCCAAATTCAATATTTCACGGATATATTATGCATTAGAAAACAAAATGGAGAAATATGAAAAGTAGAAAAAAACAAATACTATGGTCAGTTGTTTTTCTGGCTTTAGTAGGATTCACATTATTTACAATTGTAAATCAGAACGAATCGTTTTCCTTTTATGGATTTTTGGAGTATGTTTCGAAAGCATCATGGAAATGGATTTTGTTAGCATTTGTGTGTATGCTGGGATTTATTATTTTTGAGGGACTTGCCATAGTAGTTCTTGCAAATGCTTTCGGATATCGGAAAAAAGCAAAAAGGGGATTGTTTTACGCGGCACCGGATATTTATTTTTCAGCGCTCACGCCGTCGGCCACGGGAGGTCAGCCGGCCTCCGCCTTTTTCATGATGAAAGACAAAATACCCGGAGCGGTTACAACCATTATACTGCTTATAAATCTGACGTTATATACCACGTCAATTATTGTCATAGGTATTGTGTGTTTCCTGGCAGGACCGGGAATGCTTGCAAAGTTTGGAACACTTTCCAAACTAATGATTATCATCGGTTTTTGCTTTCAATTTATTTTGCTTGCGGTTTTTGTTCTTTTGGTCTACAAAGAGAAAATTGTAATGAAAATTGCCAATTTTGGAATGAGAATATTGTATAAGATGCATTTAGTTCGCGACATCGAAAAAAGACAGAAACATCTGAAAGAAGTAGAACAGCAGTATAAGGAATGTGCAAAAGCCATCAAAGATAATAAAAAATCAATCTTTATCGCGTTTTTGTGTAATTTCATGCAGCGGATTTCACAGATTTTGGTTTCGGTGTGTGTTTTTATAGCTGTTGAAGGAAGTATCACCCGGGCAATGGATGCATTTGTGGCGCAGGGATTTGTTGTTTTAGGTTCCAACAGCGTCCCAATACCGGGAGCCGTTGGAGCAGCGGACTATTTGTTTATTGACGGATTTGGATCTTTCATACAGGATCCGGTCAGTATAGAACTTTTAAGCAGGGGAATATCTTTCTACATCTGTATTATTATCTGCGGTATTGTCACACTGGCTGCTTATATGTCAGAAAGTTTGAAAGGAATGAAACGAAAGAAAAAATGTTAGGCTTTTATGATTATACGGTAATTCTTACATATTGTTCCGTAATATCTGCGGTGTCAGGAATTATAGCATCCCTTAACGGGGGAGGACATCCCTATATTGGTGTTATGTTTTTGATGCTGTGTGGATTATTTGACACATTTGATGGCAGAGTTGCGCGTTCTAAGAAAAACAGAACAGATAAGGAAAAAGCATTTGGCGTACAAATAGATTCTCTTTCTGATTTAATGGCATTTGGGGTACTCCCTGTATGTATTGGTATTGCGCTTTACAAAAGAGATATCTTTGATGCTGCACATGGAATGAAAGCAAGTATATTATCTTATGTTCCGTTTGCAGTGATTATTGCGCTGAGTGCAGCATTTGTGCTGTGCGCATTAATCAGGCTTGCATATTTTAATATTACGGTTGAGGAAACACAGAGTGATGCCCTGGGAGATAAAAAACATTATTTCGGCCTGCCTGTCACATCGACAGCATTGATTTTTCCGACATTTTTATTAATCAGATGGATATGTAAAGTAAACTTTTCTTATATATATTACATCCTCTTAATTATTGTTGCAGTTTTGTTTATATTGAAGTTTAAACTTAGAAAACCTGGTTCAAAATGGATTTACATAATGGTAGCCATAGGGGCGCTGGAATTTATTGCGGTATGGATAATGAAGTTAAAGAAGTGATGAAAACTATAAAAGAAGAATCCGGAATATTAAAATTTTTATATCATACAGTACCGGGAAGACTGATATTAAAGTTGATTACAGCTCCTGTAATCTCTAAAATTGGCGGATTCTATATGGATTCGCGGATATCCAAAATTCATATCAGAAGTTTTATCCGAAAAAACAAAATAGATATGTGTCAGTATGAGAAAAAAGAGTACAAATCTTTTAATGAATTTTTCACAAGAAAAATACTTCCGGAAAAAAGACCTGTGGATATGAGGGAGGAATCCTTGATCTCGCCTTGCGACGGCAGGCTTTCCGCATACAGAATTTCTGAAAATTCACAATTTTATATCAAGAAGAGCTGCTATCAGATAAAAGATTTGATTCCGAACAGCGATAAAGCACCGGATTATAACGGAGGAATCTGTCTTGTATTTCGATTGTGTGTAGATGATTATCACAGGTACGGGAATATAGATGACGGCATCATCGTGGAAAATAAATATATCAGGGGAAAGCTTCACACGGTAAGACCCATAGCGCTTAACAGATATCCTGTGTTTGTCCAAAACAGCAGAGAATATTCTATAATCAAAACGAAAAACTTTGGAACGGTTGCACAGATTGAAATAGGGGCGTTAATGATTGGGCGGATTAAAAATCATCAAAAAAGCGGTCATATTATCAAAGGAGAAGAAAAAGGTATGTTTTTATATGCTGGTTCCACAATCGTACTTCTTTTAGAAAAAGATAAAGCCGACATATCGGAAACATATTTTGAAAATACGGACGCAAATATAGAGATCAAGGTAAAATATGGGAGCAGAATCGGAAAAAAGTGATCAATAGTCATAATATGATATCTTTTTTCTTTCCTTTATCCTGAAAATGTAATTATTATGACTTATCCGTAAAAAATCAAACAAAATCACCACCACTTTTTCTTTTTAAAAATAATGCACAAAACCAATACAATTATAATACTGAATATAAATAGCGCAAGATGTCCGTAATGCCATTGAAGCCCCGGCAAATAGGAAAAATTCATCCCATACCATCCGGTGAGGAGCGTCAGGGGCATAAAAATGGTAGTTACAATTGTAAGAAACTTCATAATACTGTTTTGATGAACATCCAGCTGCTGCTGATATATGTCGCGGATCTGTGAGGTGTATTCCCATATCTGCTGTGCTTCCTGGCTTAAAAGATTTACCTTTTTTTCCAGAACAGAAAAAAGCCGCTGAATTTCTTCGGGAAAAAGTTTCCGGGTGTTGTCAGTTATGTTTCCACAGGTTCCTGCAAGTTGAATGTAATAGTGAAACAATTTCATAGTACGGTTTCTGTAATTGATAATCTCAATATTTGGTGTACGGTTTTTGCCGGTCAGAATTTCCTGTTCCAGGTAAGAGAGTTTTTGCTGTATTGTACTTATTTTTTCCAAATCATTATAAACAAGATAATCCATGATATAGTAAAGAATTGCTCCGGGAGAATTCAGGTTGTCTTTGTGGGTGGAGCGGATTTTATCAAAACACTGACGGATAAAGTTGTCTTTGTCAATAAAAATAAGATGGCGGGACGTGTAAATAAAGCTGAATCCTGTATTGTCGCCCAAGAGAATGTCGGGAATGTTCAGCGAACCATAAATATAGTCCGAGAAAATTTCTATTTTAGAAAAGCGTGCATTCATAAAAAGCGTGGGAATCTGACGGGAGTAGCGGTCCAGAACATGGAATTTTTGCGAATCTTCGATAGGTATTATTGCAAAATAATCGCCCTCAGGCTGCGCGCTGCACTCTTTCAAATTATCTGCCAAATCATAAAACATAAAGACTCCTAAAAATATAATATAGGATTATAATGCCAAAAAACATTGTTTTTAATCGTTCCAAATTGCGTTATACTATTATTATAAAACATACCAATAGGGAGGCTGTTATGGAAAAATCAGAAAAACTGGTAAAAATATTAATCCAAAAAGGGTTTACGGTTTCTTTTGCGGAAAGCTGTACCGGAGGGAAAATGGCAGCGGCCATTGTTGATGTGCCGGATGCGTCAAAAGTATTGAATGCAAGTTTCGTTACATATTCTAATGCGGCAAAAATGAAATATGCGAATGTCTCAGCAGAAACCCTCGAAAAATTTGGCGCAGTAAGCGAGCAGACAGCAGGAGAAATGGCGAAAGGAACAGCTCTGGTAAACAAAGCAGACGTTGCCGTGGGAATTTCAGGGATTGCGGGACCGGGAGGCGGAACCAAAGAAAAGCCTGTTGGAACAGTATGTTTTGGATATTATATTTCCGGAAGAATTATAACGGAAACAGTCCATTTCCAAAATGCGGAGAGAAATATTGTAAGGGATATGAGCGTGGAACACGTGCTGGATGTGTTGCTTTCCGAATTGGAAAAATAATGGATATATTAATTTGTTGGGATACAATAGATAGGTAACACAAAAAAAT
>CALWNA010000132.1 GCA_944382505.1 uncultured Lachnospiraceae bacterium | reverse complement strand
AGTTAGATTTTGCAGATCATACCCTCATTTCAACAAAAATATTAAAATATGATACTTTAGGAATGTGGAGTGATTATACGCACAATGGAATGGCATATATCCATACCGGAAGCGAAGATGAAAATGAAATTTTAATTGAAAAAATCAGAAATAAATCAGAAAATACCGGTCTGCTGAATGGAGTGTCAAAGACAGGTAAAGGTTTTTCCCTCAGAACGCTTGGGAACAGCGGAGAGAAAATTTTCGAATTCTATCAGACAATTGCAAATATGTTATAGCGAATTTAAAGGAGGTTATTTATTATGGCATGTTTTATAGCACCTGTGGCAGAGGCAGTCGTAGTTACTGTCACAAAAAAGATAATTGAAAAAAAAGAGAGAGAAAAATATCAGGTTGATAGCAGCCAAAAACAGAATCAGGAATCAGCAATGGAAACAGAAAATAATAGGTTTGGCACAAAGCTTGGATGGCTGGCAAAACTTTTATGGGGCGGAAGTTTTCTTTTGTTTATCGAGCATATATGGCATGGAGAAATTGTGCCGTGGCCACCGTTTTTAACAGCAATGGGAAGCATGGAAGATACACAGGCTATGCTTGGAGAAATTGCCACGACAGGTGTGTCAATGGCTGTTGTCATTACGGTAGTATGGCTGGCTATGATTGCCGTTATCAAAATAAAAGAAACCGGAAAAGTAAAAGAAAAGAAATTATCATAATTGTTGAAAAGGAGAGCGTATATGTGTCTCATTATTACTATCATCGCAGCTGTTATCTGTACAGGCATATGGTATTTTTGTGCGAATGCGAGAAAGTATAATTTTGGAATGTTAATATTGATGTACTGGGGCGCAGCGCTTATGTGGAGCGTTGACAGAGTGTTCTGTGTCTTAGAAGGAGAAAATTTTTTTGATTTCAGTCGGAATGATACATTGTTGGGCATTTTGATTATGCTGTGCGGTTTGTTTGTATGGGGAATTTCAGTTCTGATAAAATCGCTCAAAATATTGTGTAAAATTCGTAAAAGCTGATAGAATCGGTTATCGAGATGAAACAAAATAGGTTTTTATCAAACTTAGTTATGAAATATACATATACAAAAAGAGAAGCACTTTGCGTTGCTTCTTTTTTGTTATAACATTATATGCGGCAATATCGGAAGCAGTTATCGACAATACAAAAAATCTGCATACCCTGGAAGAAACGGCATAGCAGCTTGTCGATAACTTCTTTATTAGAGCAATTGCCACTTATGCATTATCATTTCCGTGATGACATTGGGTTTTGATAAGAATCTTTCACCCACTCACAGAAGGAAGGTTTCCTAAATTATTATCTTCCGTGTCATCAGGAAGAGATTTCAAGTATTCCGAATTATTCCGGTGAGCAATCCCGACGCCTTGAATCTCTCCAGCTTTTGCCATGGCAACGCCGTCTTCTTTGGAAACAGTGGAACCGTCGGAAAGTTGATAACCTGTGACACGACCACTGGTTTTTACCAACCCCACAATTTGCTTTGCATCTGTTTTAGATTTTGGAACTTCGTCAAGTGCGGCATAAGCAAGTTTTTTTCCTAAGTTCTGTTTATTTTCATTCATTTTTGTTCTCCGTATGATAAAAAATTTTTGGTAGCCTTGCTAGTATGTGAAAATAGAAGAAAAATATACGTGATTTTGACCCCCAAATAAAAGGATGTATAATAAATAAGCAGGAGTCAGTTATTATTGTTAGTCGCCGGGTGAATATAAATATTTATTTGAATCGCTGTCTTATGGTATAATACATACATCGTAAATCACAGATTTTAATTTTTAATCTAATTTTAATCTTTCTTCAAAGAATGATTAAGAAAATCCTGGTAAAGTAAGAAATGTAAACAGGAGAAAAAATTTTCTCATAGTTAAATCATTTGAAGGAAAAAGGTGAATGTTATGGAACAATTCGAAAAAGTTGAAAAATTAAGAGAAAGAGCAAATGTAACTTATGAAGAGGCAAAAGAAGCATTAGAAGCCTGTGATTGGGATCTTTTGGATGCAATGGTATATCTGGAAAAACAAGGAAAGGTAAAGGAGCCTTCTCAGTCTACGTATTCTACAAGTTATGAGGAACAGTCAGAATATGAGTCTGTAAAAGATAAGGTGAATGAGCAAAAGGAGAGTTCAGAGGAATTTTTTGAAAAATTAGGACGGTTGTTTAAGAAAATTATCCGAAAGAGCAAGGACAATTATTTTTGTGTAAGTCGGAAAGGAGAAGAGGTATTTAAAGTACCGGTGTGGGTATTTGTCTTGGTTTTGCTGCTTACATGGAAGATTTTAATTCCGATTATGGTTATTGCTTTGTTTTTTGAATGTAAATATTCATTCCGGGGAAAAGACAAGTTAAAGAACGCAAATGATGTGATGGAGAAAGCAAGCAAATTTGCGGACAAGGTAAAAGACGAGTACGAAAAGTTGTAGGAAATAGAGGAGAAATTATGTATGGGAGCCAGAATACTAATCGTTGAAGATGAGGAAAAGTTAGCAAGATTTGTGGAACTGGAGCTGCTTCACGAAGGTTATGAGGTTTGTAAAGTAACAAACGGACGGAATGCTTTAGAGATAGCAATATCAGAAGATTTTGATCTGATACTGTTGGATATTATGCTCCCGGGGCTAAATGGATTAGAGGTTTTAAGGCGTTTGCAGAAAGAGAAGACGATACCGGTCATTTTGTTAACGGCGAGAGATGCAGTGATGGACAAGGTGGCAGGATTGGATGCAGGTGCGGTGGACTATATTACAAAACCTTTTGCAATCGAAGAATTGCTCGCAAGAATTCGTGTGGCGCTAAAACTCCATGGAAAGAGTCTGGGAGGAAACTTATCAGAAAAGAAGGAAGAAGACGTTTATCGTTGGGAAAAATTAACATTGTCAGAGAAGCGCCATCAGGTTATGTATGACGGACATGAAATAAATCTTACCAACAGAGAATTTCAGATGCTGAAAACGCTTTTGGAAAATAAAGATGTTGTGCTTTCCAGAGATAGTTTACTGGAAAAAGTTTGTGGATTTGACTATGTAGGAGAGACTAATGTGGTAGATGTTTATGTTCGGTTTCTGCGTTCAAAGATTGATGAAGTATTTGACGTTAAAATGATTCAGACTGTGCGGGGAGTAGGGTATGTAATCAAATCAGAAACGATTGGGTAATAGAGACTGCCAGCCGCCAAATATGGGAATAGATATGAGTGTTAATAACAATAAAAAAGGTAATACAGAAACAAAGCGCATGACTTCCATAGTACGAAAGCTGCATTGGTGGTGGATTGGCAGGAAAATAAGCCACAATATAGGTGCGGACCTATTTCTTTTCGTAATACTTTTTGTGGGGTGGATTTGCGATCAGGAGATTACAAGGATTGGAAAACTGGATTATACTTATCAGAGAAAATTGATTCATTTTGATTCTCTTAAAAATCTGACATATTTGGTAAATAGTGAACAGGGAGAAGTATTATTACGGATACAGGTATATGATACGCTCCGAGTGATTGGAGTTATTCTCTTGATTGCAGTCATTTTCCAAATATTAGGCATGTGTTTTTCTTATGCCCGGGAAGAGAGAAAAATCCGAAATATATTGGCACCGATAAATCAGATTGCATTAAAGGCAGATGAATTAAGTAAGAGGACTTTTTCCGAGGACAAATATCAGCAGATAGAAGACGCTATTTCC
>CALWNA010000131.1 GCA_944382505.1 uncultured Lachnospiraceae bacterium | reverse complement strand
AATATATTAAAACCATTTGCTTTTGTTTTAGGAAAAATTATTGAAGTTATTTATAATTTTTTTGCAATGTTCAGTGAAAATAATTTGGCAAATCTTGGATTATGTATTATTGTTTTTACATTTGTGGTACGTATGCTAATGTTTCCTATGACAATAAAACAACAAAAATTTGCAAAATTAAATTCTGTAATAACACCTGAAATACAGAAAATTCAAAAAAAGTATAAAGATAAAAAAGATCAACAGTCACAACTAGCACAACAGGAAGAAATAAAAGCTGTTTATGATAAGTATGGTTCTTCTCCTACCGGGGGATGTCTACAGCTTATAATTCAGTTACCAATTCTTTATGCAGTATACGAAGTAGTAAGACATGTAGAAAATTATATTACACCTTTATCTAATGCTACGGAATCTCAGTTGAGTATAATTAATAAATTTTTTATTTATGATTTAAGAAATACACCGACTGAAATGTTAAAAAATGGTGTTTTTGGCACAGGAGTATCTGCTTATATTATTGCTTTTTTAATTCCAGTTTTAGCGGGTTTATTACAATTTTTATCCGTTCAATTATCTTCAAAAATGAATAATACAAATACCAGTGATAATCCAATGGCAGGTTCTATGAAAATGATGAATATCATGATGCCTTTATTGTCTGTATATATGTGTTATATACTTCCAACCGGTTTAGGACTTTATTGGATGGCGGGATCATTAATTATGATGCTCCAACAAATTTTTGCAAATATTTATCTTAAAAAAATAGATATACAAGATATTATTGAACAAAATAAAGAAAAAGCCGAAAAAAAAGCAAAGAAACGTAAAGAAAAACAGGGCATTTACAGAGAAAAAATTCTTGAAGCATCAAAAGTCAATGCAAAAAATGTATCTTCTAATTCACAGATGAGTGCGGAAGAAAAAGAAGAAAAAATAAGAAAAGCCAAAGAAGCAATGGGAAAAAAAGAGGGTTCTCTTGCTGCAAAAGTGAATATGGTAAGTGAGTTCAATAAACGAAACGAGAAGTAGAGGTAGTAATCATGGAATATAAAGAATATAAAGGAAAAAATGTTGATGAGGCTATTACAAATGCTTGTGTGGACCTTGGAATAACAACAGACAAGCTTGAATATGAAGTTATTGAAAAAGGTGGAAACGGTTTTCTTGGTATCGGAAGTAAGCCGGCAATTATTAAGGCAAGAAAAAATCAGTCTGTGGAGGATATTGCAAGAGAATTTTTAAATAAGGTTTTTGATGCAATGGAACTTACAGTGAAACTTGATATCAATATTGAAGAAAATGAAAAAGAAAATATAGTAAATATTGATATTATTGGTGATGATATGGGAATATTGATTGGAAAGAGAGGACAGACTCTTGATTCCTTACAATATCTCGTAAGTCTAGTAATAAATAAGAATAAGGAAAATGACAAATTTAACAGAGTTAAGTTAGACACAGAAAATTACAGGGAAAGAAGAAAAGCAACACTTGAAAATCTTGCAAAAAACATTGCAATGAAAGTAAAGAGAATTAAAAAACCTGTAGCTCTTGAACCGATGAATCCTTATGAAAGAAGAATTATTCATTCCGCTCTTCAAAACGATAAATATTGTACAACGAAAAGTGAAGGTGAAGAACCTTACAGACATGTTGTTGTAATTTTAAAAAGAGATAATAAATAAAAAATAATATTTTTGACAAAACACAAGGTATGAAATTACCTTGTGTTTTTCTTTATTAACTTTTTGTAATGTGGTATACTGTTTCGATAGAATCATCAATATGAATATGAAGTATTATGAATTGATGAAAAAATATGAAAAGAATTAAAATTCCTAAATGGAGGATTCAGATTTTATGAAAATAACAGAAACAATAGCTGCTATTTCTTCTGCCGCAGGAAATTCAGGAATAGGAATTATAAGAGTCAGCGGTGATGAAGCAATAGAGATTGTTGATAAAATTTTTAAATCAAATAAAAAAGACAAAAAATTAAGAAATGTTGATTCTCACACAGTTCATTATGGTTCTATTGTAGATGGAGATAAAACTCTGGATCAGGTTCTGGTAATTGTTATGAAAAATCCGCATTCTTATACAGGAGAGGATACTGTTGAAATTGATTGTCATGGCGGAATGCTTATTCTCAAAAAGGTGTTGGATTTGGTTATAAAAAATGGTGCAAGGGCCGCTGAACCGGGAGAGTTTACAAAGCGTGCTTTTTTAAATGGAAGAATTGATTTATCTCAGGCAGAAGCCGTTATGGATTTAATAAATTCAAAAAACGATTTTGCCCTGAACAGCTCTATGGAACAATTGAAAGGCAGCGTATCGGAAGAAATAAAAAAAATCAGAAGTGACATTATTTATCATATTGCATTTATAGAATCAGCTTTGGATGATCCGGAGCATATCAGCCTTGATGGATATAATGAAGAAATCAGTGAAATGTTGAAAAAAAATATAAGCAGAATAAAATATTTAATTGATACTTTTGATAATGGAAGAATTATGAAGGAAGGTATTAAAACGGTAATTCTCGGAAAGCCAAATGCAGGAAAATCATCCCTTCTCAATTTACTTTTAGGAGAAGAAAGAGCTATTGTTACGGACATCGAAGGGACAACAAGGGACACGCTGGAGGAAAATATTAATTTTAATGGATTAAGCCTTAAAATTATTGATACAGCAGGAATTAGGAATACAGAGGATAAGGTGGAACAGATTGGTGTGAACAAAGCAAAAGATATAGCCAGGGATGGAGACCTTATAATTTTTGTTGTGGATGGTTCCAGAGAAATGGATGAAAATGACAGAGAGATATTAGAATTAATTCAAGACAAACAGGCAATTGTTCTGGTCAATAAGTCGGATATGAATACAGTAGCGGATATCGAAGAATTAAAGAAAATTTCAGGTCGTGATGTGATTATATTTTCTGCAAAAAAAGGAGAGGGAATGGATTTATTAGAGCAGGAAATAAGAGATATGTTTTATTCCGGTAAAGTTACTTATAATGATCAGGTTTATATTACAAATGCCAGACATAAAGAGGCTTTGGAAGGTGCCTATGAAAGCCTTATGAAAGTCAGAGATTCTGTTATGATGGGGATGCCGGAAGATTTTTATTCCATTGATTTAATGGATGCATACACAGATTTGGGATTTATTATCGGGGAAAGTGTGGAAGATGATTTAGTAAATGAAATTTTTTCAAAGTTTTGTATGGGAAAATAAGAGGAGTAACATTATATCCGCGTTGAAATGGAGATATTTATGAGAAACGTAGTTGAAAATTATGATGTAGTCGTAGTCGGTGCAGGTCATGCGGGATGTGAAGCAGCCCTGGCATCAGCCAGACTTGGATTAAATACTATTGTTTTCACGGTAAGTGTGGACAGCATTGCATTGATGCCATGTAATCCAAATATTGGAGGAACTTCAAAAGGGCATCTTGTAAGAGAGCTGGATGCTCTTGGCGGAGAAATGGGAAAAAATATAGATAAGAGTTTTATTCAGTCTAAGATGCTGAATCAGTCAAAAGGACCTGCTGTGCATTCTCTGCGTGCTCAGGCGGATAAGCAGGATTATACAAGGGAAATGCGAAGAACTCTTGAAAATACAGATAATCTTACAGTCAGACAGGGAGAAATTTCTGAAATTATTGTGGAAAATGGGTTAATTCAAGGGGTAAAGGCTATCTCGGGGGCAACTTATTATGCAAAGGCTGTTGTTTTGGCAACGGGAGTTTATTTAAAGGCAAAGTGTATTTATGGGGATGTTTGTCAATATACAGGACCAAATGGTCTCATGGCCGCCAACCATTTAACACAATCTCTGATAGACAATGGAATTAAAATTCGACGTTTTAAAACAGGTACACCTGCCCGTGTAGATAAAAGAAGTATTGATTTCAGTAAGATGGAAGAACAATTTGGTGATGAAAAGATTGTTCCGTTTTCCTTTTCAACGGACCCTGAAAGTATTCAGAAAGAACAGGTTTCCTGTTGGCTTACTTATACAAATGAAAACACACATAAAATAATAAAAGACAATATAGACAGATCTCCTCTTTTTTCAGGAATGATTGAGGGAACGGGACCAAGATATTGTCCTTCTATTGAGGATAAGGTGGTTAAATTTGCAGACAAAAACAGGCATCAGGTGTTTATTGAACCGGAAGGACTTTACACAAATGAAATGTATTTGGGAGGAATGTCATCCTCTCTTCCCGAGGATGTTCAGTATGCAATGTATAAAACAGTTTCCGGACTTGAAAATGTTAAGATTGTAAGAAATGCTTATGCCATTGAATATGATTGCATTGAATATGGACAATTACTTCCAAATTTAGAGTTTAAAAAGATTAAGGGTCTGTTTAGTGCAGGTCAGTTTAATGGAAGTTCCGGATATGAGGAGGCGGCCGCTCAGGGAATTATTGCCGGGATAAATGCAGCAAGATATGTTCAGAAAAAGGAATCCATTGTATTGGACCGTTCTCAGGCATATATAGGAGTTCTTATTGATGATCTGGTTACAAAGGAAAGTCATGAACCGTATCGTATGATGACTTCAAGAGCAGAATACAGATTGTTATTGAGACAGGATAATGCAGATTTACGTTTAACAAAAATAGGATATGAAGTAGGACTTGTATCAAAAGAACGATATGAGTATGTATGCAAAAAAGAAAAATTAATTGAAGAAGAAATAGAAAGATTGGAAAATTATAAAGTTGGAGCCAATAAGGAAGTTCAGAATCTTTTAATAAGTCTTGAGAGCACACCACTGAAGACAGCCACAACACTTGCTGAATTAATTCGAAGACCGGAATTAGATTATGAAAAAATATCTGTGCTGGATAAAGAAAGAAAAAAATTAGCTGATGATATTATCGAACAGGTTAACATAAATATTAAATATAGCGGATATATTGAAAGACAGAAAAAGCAGGTAAAGAATTTTAAAAAGCTTGAAAACAAAAAAATTCCGGAAGATTTTGACTATAAAGAGGTAAAAAGTCTTCGCAGGGAAGCAATACAAAAGCTTGAATTATACAGACCTGTTAATATCGGGCAGGCGTCAAGAATATCCGGCGTATCACCGGCAGACATTTCTGTATTACTTATTTTTATGGAGCAGCATAAAAAAAACAAATAGTTATGTAAACTGTTTACTTATATGTAAATAAGAATATTACTTTGAATTACAAAAATTTTGTTGAAAAGGATGAAATTAATTATATAAAATTATGTAAATCATATAGTATACTATTATGCAAATTATATAATCCAAGTAAATTATATAATTTATATCAATCATATGATTTTTTATAGGGATTATAAGGAAGAGAAATTTATGAATCACGGAAAAGATTTACTGATACAAGGAATAACCGAACTGAAAATGAATATTTCTGAAAAACAGACACATCAGTTTATAAATTACTATGAAATGCTTATTGAAAAAAATAAGGTAATGAATCTTACTGCCATTACGGATCAGGATGACGTTATGGTAAAACATTTTATAGATAGTTTATTAATTGTTAAATCTGTTGATTTAATGAAAATAAGTTCTGTGATAGATGTTGGAACCGGCGCCGGTTTTCCGGGAATTCCAATAAAAATTATGTTTCCACATCTGAAAATCATTTTGTTGGATTCATTAAACAAAAGATTAAATTTTTTAAATGATGTGATTGCTAAATTAAAATTTTCTGATATTGAAACAATACATGGACGGGCAGAAGATTTTGGACATAAAAAAGAATATAGAGAAAAATTTGATATGTGTGTATCAAGGGCAGTTGCAAATCTTTCAACACTCAGTGAATATTGTATTCCTTTTATTAAGACAGGTGGAATGTTTGTAAGCTATAAATCTTCCATTTCTTCTGAGGAAATAGCAAAATCAGATAGGGCAATAAACATTCTTGGAGGAAAAATAATCAGTCAGAAAACTTATGATTTGCCATGTTCTGATATGGAAAGGACAATGGTGGTAATTGAAAAAAATTTTCAAACTCCAAAAAAATATCCGCGTAAAGCGGGTATTCCATCAAAAGAACCAATAGAATAAAGAGGTAGTATT
>CALWNA010000130.1 GCA_944382505.1 uncultured Lachnospiraceae bacterium | reverse complement strand
GCGTTGAGTCTTAAATTTGAAGATACAAATCCATGGGCAAATGCCAGCGAAAAATTTGCTGTCGGCGCTATCATCACAGGTAAAGTAGCGAGAATGACAGACTTTGGCGCATTTATTGAAATTGAGCCTGGCGTAGACGCTTTATTACATGTTTCGCAGATTGCAAAACATCATGTAGACAAGCCGTCAGACGAATTGAAGATCGGTCAGGAAATTGAAGCAAAAATTGTTGATTTTAATGAAGAAGAAAAGAAAATCAGTTTAAGTATGAAGGCATTACTTCCGGATGAAGAAGAAATCGAAACGGAAGAAAACGTTGCGGCAGAAGATGTTACCGAGACGAGCGAACAGGCAACAGAGACAGAAGCTGTTGCAGAGGAGCCAGAACAGACAGCCGAGGCGGAAGAGGTAACAGAAGAGACAGAGACTACCGAGGAGACAGAAGAACCGGCCGGCAACGAGGCAACGGAGGAATAGGATTCCTTAAAATGATTCCGTCGGTTTCCGATATAATTACAACATAAAAGCAGGCAGTTCATATTGCTTGCTTTTACTGTTTTTAGGAGATGAAATGAGAGTTATTGCAGGAAAAGCAAGGCGTTTACATCTAAAAACCGTTCATGGGTATAATACCAGACCTACAACGGACAGAGTGAAAGAAACATTATTTAACATAATTAACAATGACATTCCGGGGGCTGTTTTTCTCGATTTATTTAGCGGAAGCGGTGCCATTGGAATAGAGGCGTTGAGCAGAGGCGCAAAAAAAGCATATTTTGTTGAGAATAACAGAGAAGCGGTTTGCTGCATAAGAGAAAATCTCGATTTTACCCGACTTGCGGAAGATGCATACGTTATGACAGAAAACGTGGAGAATGCGCTGAAAAAATTGGACAGAGAGAACATTCAATTTGATTTTATTTTCATGGATCCTCCATACAACAGGCTTTATGAAAAACAGGTATTGATATTTCTTGCAAAATCTGATTTAATAAATAGAAAATCACAGATTATTGTTGAAGCCTCTCTGGAAACTGATTTTTCATATGTCTCAGAATTGCATATGAAGATTGTCAGGGAAAAGAGATATAAAACAAATAAACATGTCTTTTTAAAGGCAGATGGAGAATGAGATGACAAGAGCAATATATCCCGGCAGTTTTGATCCTGTAACGTTAGGGCATTTAGATATAATAAACAGAGCTGCAAAAATTGTAGATGAGTTAATTGTGGGAGTTTTAAATAATAATTCGAAAACTCCGTTGTTTTCAGTAGAAAATCGTGTTAAAATGTTAGAAGAAGTCGTAAAAGACATTCCAAATGTAAAAGTTATGTCTTTTGAAGGGCTGTTGGTTGATTTTGCTGACAGCATAGATGCACATATTATCGTAAGAGGACTGAGAGCTGTTACAGATTTTGAATACGAATTGCAGATGTCACAAACAAATATGGTATTAAACAATGACATTGATACAATATTTTTTACAACCAGTCTGGAATATGCATATTTAAGTTCAAGCACAGTGAAAGAGGCAGCATTTTATGGGGCCGATATCAGTAGATTTGTACCGAAAACAGTTATCAATCAGGTATATGATAAATTAAAAAAATAAAGGAGAATTGAAATGAGTAAGATTGAACAGATTATTACAGAAATTGAGGAATATATTGATAATTGTAAGTTCCAGCCACTATCAACATCTAAAATTATCGTAAATAAAGATGATATTGATGAGCTGCTGGCAGAACTGAGACTCAGAACACCTGACGAAATCAAGAAATATCAAAAGATTATAGCAAATAAGGATGCGATTCTCAATGACGCAAAAGAAAGATCTGAAGCTATGATTTCAGAAGCTACGGCACACATTAATCAGTTGGTAAGCGAACACGAGATTATGCAGAAAGCATATGCAGAGGCAAATCAGATTATAGAGCAGGCACAGCAGGAGGCGCAGGGGATTCTTGATACGGCCACAACAGAAGCAAACGATTTAAGAACACGAGCAATGCAGTATACAGATGACATTCTGGCAAATGTCCAGAGTATTCTTTCCACAGGTATGAATAGTTTTGAGAGCGCTCAGGAAACAATGATGACGTCTCTGAACAGTTCATTAAATGTAGTCGTTGAGAGCCGAAAAGAATTAGGAGCACAGGACGAAGACAATGCAGACCTTGAACTTGACGACGATATGACAGTAGATTTGGATCAATAATATTTTTAAAGTGTTTTACAGAAAACAAGACGTAATTTGTGATTTTATCCGTATATCGTCTTGTTTTCTTATTTTATTGAAAAGAAGCTTATTTTGGTGATACAATGCAACAGGATTATATGTAATTGTTTTAACACACAGTACCTTTTTTGTTTATGGGTTATGTGCGGCTTAGACTTGAACATATGAATTAGATTTTGATGAAAGTAAATATAATGAAAAATAAAATCAAATACAGAAATAGTTGTTCAAGTTTTCCGATAATATAATAGTGTTTTAAATCTTTTTCCGATAATTGTTCAAAAGACTGAAACATTATAGAAAAACCGCCGAAAATCACACAGGCAAATATTAGAAAAACGCGGAGTGTGTTATTATGAATCAGAGAAATTATGAAACCGGTTCCCGATGTAATTTCGGTCAGGCCTGCAATAACACACTTTCCAAACAGAGGCAACATAGGTAATGTTTCAATCCATTTAGCAACAACCGTAAAACATATGATATAAACAGACAGTATGGACATGGATTTTACTGCCGCATAAATAGGATTTTGATTGTATGTAGATTTTTCCAGTGTGGCATGCAGACTTATGTTTGGACTGAAAATGAATTTATTGATAAAACCAGTGAGAATCGGAGGCGCATAAATCAGTATGAGTGCAACAGATACAGGGATTTTTGCGCTGAAACATTCATAGATTATGTAGTTTAGCAGGAATGTAACACTGCAGTTATTGCAGTATGTTATGAGATAGCAGGCTTCGGACTTTGAAATCATTTTTCTGCAAAACAGATCGCCAATAACTTTGGCACCCATGGGATAACCGCAGGTAAAGCCGATAATAACCGCAAAACATCCATTAGAAGACACTTTAAATATTTTTGACAAAACAGGTTTGAAAATATAGCTTATATATTGGCACAGGTCATATTTGACCATAAAATTTGTCAAAACCATAAAGGGAAGCAGAGAGGGAATGACAGAATAGAGATTGAGTTTGATTCCGGTGCGGACCCCCTCGATTACTGTTTGTGGAGAAAGTAATATTATTAAAGTTGCAACGAGACATAAGATGGTTAAAAGTGTCTTTTTCATAAATGCCTTTTTTATTTATATTATTTTATAAATAAAAGTTTATTACCATATTTATCTGAAATTCATAATGGAATATGGCAAAAATGTGTCATTTCCGGGGCAAAATAATATTTACAGGTTGAAATTCAAGGCAAAATACAATAAAATGTACAGGGAAGTTTAGAGGTATACATATGAAATTAGCATCCATATCGAGTGGAAGTAATGGCAATTGTATTTTCATTAACAATGAAAATACGTCAATTCTTGTAGATGCGGGAATCAGCAAGAAAAGAATTGAAGAAGGTCTGGAGACTTTCGGGAAAAAACCGGAAGAGATTGATGGAATTGTCATTACCCACGAACACAGTGACCATATTAAAGGGTTGGGTGTGTTTTTGAGAAAATATAAAATACCGGTTTATGGTACTGAAAAAACAATAGAATATATTTTAAACAGCAGTACAGTAGGGAAAGTTGATTCGGATTTATTTTTTGTGATAAAACCTGAAAATGATTTTTCTATTGGTGATATTGAATTGATGCCGGTACATATAAGTCACGATGCGGTTGATCCGGTCTGTTACAGATTTTCAGACGGAGAGAAAAGCTGTGCAGTGGTTACGGATCTTGGAGAATACGACCAGCGTATTATAGCCTATATGCAGGGATTGAATGCAATTCTTATCGAATCTAACCATGATGTGGGAATGCTTCAGACAGGTCCTTACCCATATCATTTAAAACAGCGTATTTGGGGAAATAAGGGACATTTATCCAATGAAACTTGTGGAAGGCTGCTGAATGATATAATCAGTGAAAAATTATCTCATATAATACTTGGACACTTAAGTGAAGAAAATAACTATCCTGATTTGGCCTATGAGGCAGTGCGAAATGAAATCAACTTCAGCGATAATGATTTTTATGCAGATGATTTTCAGATAAAAGTTGCAAGCAGGGCAATGCCGTCTTGTGCAGTGCAATTTTAACAGGTAGAAGTTTTTTAGTTTTAGGAGGATTTTATGAAAAAGACAGTTATAACGGTTGTGGGAAAAGATACAGTTGGTATTATTGCAAGCGTATGTACCTATTTAGCAGATAACAATGTAAATATTCTTGATATTTCTCAGACGATTGTTCAGGACTACTTTAATATGATGATGATTGTAGATTGTAACAATGCTTCAAAGCCTGTACATCAGCTGCAAAATGATCTTGATGCCATTGGGGAGAAGATTGGTGTTATCATTAAGATGCAGCATGAGGATATTTTTAACAGTATGCACAGAATATAATGTATCGGTAGAAATCAGGCAAAACGTTTGCAACAATGATTACCGGTAAACTGACTTTTGGAGGATTGAATGATTAATAAATTTGAAGTTATAGAGACAAATAAGATGATTGAAAACTATAATCTTGACGTGAGAACCATTACGTTGGGAGTCAGTCTTTTAGACTGCATTAGTGACAATCTTGAGACATTAAATAACAATATATACAATAAAATCAAGAGACTTGCCGGCAATCTGGTGCAGACAGGTGAAGATATTTCTAAAGAATATGGAATTCCGATTGTAAATAAGAGAATTTCTGTAACGCCGATTGCTCTTATTGGAGGCAGTGCATGTAAATCTCCGGAGGATTTTGTTACAATTGCAAAGACATTAGATAAAGTGGCAACAGAAACAGGCGTCAACTTTTTAGGCGGTTATTCAGCGCTGGTCAGCAAAGGAATGTCACCAGCGGAGGAAAACCTTATCCGCTCCATTCCACAGGCTCTGGCGTGTACGGAAAGAGTGTGCAGTTCTGTAAATGTCGGTTCAACAAAGACAGGAATCAATATGGATGCTGTCCGTCTTATGGGAGAGATGGTACATAAAACAGCCGAAATGACGGCGGAACAGGATTCGCTGGGATGTGCAAAATTAGTAGTGTTTTGCAATGCGCCGGATGATAATCCTTTTATGGCAGGGGCTTTCCACGGTGTGACAGAAGCAGACGCCATAATTAATGTGGGTGTTTCCGGTCCCGGCGTTGTAAGACATGCATTGAAAAAAGTAAGAGGAGAGAATTTTGAAGTTCTCTGTGACACCATAAAGAAAACTGCATTTAAGGTTACAAGAGTCGGTCAATTGGTTGCGAAAGAAGCGTCGAAACGTCTTGACATCCCCTTTGGAATTGTTGACCTTTCACTGGCTCCGACACCGGCTATCGGCGATAGTGTGGCTGATATTTTACAGGAAATTGGTTTGGAAAGAGCAGGAGCTCCCGGAACAACAGCGGCTTTGGCGTTATTAAACGACCAGGTCAAAAAAGGCGGTGTTATGGCATCATCTTATGTAGGTGGTTTGAGTGGTGCATTTATTCCGGTCAGTGAAGATCAGGGAATGATAGATGCTGTTTGTGAAGGAGCGCTTACATTAGAAAAATTGGAGGCGATGACCTGTGTTTGTTCCGTGGGTCTTGATATGATTGCAATCCCCGGCGATACAAAACCAACGACAATTGCCGGAATTATTGCTGACGAATCAGCAATCGGTATGATTAATCAAAAAACAACAGCGGTAAGGATTATTCCGGTAATCGGAAAAGGTGTGGGTGAAACAGTAGAATTTGGCGGATTATTAGGTTATGCACCGGTAATGCCTGTAAATAATTTTTCCTGTGACGCATTCATAAACAGAACAGGCAGAATTCCGGCACCAATTCACAGTTTTAAAAACTAGAAGATACAGATATGACAAGATATTATAATTGTCAGATTGACAAAATATAATAAAAAATGTGCGATAAAAAGCCGGATCGGACTTTTTACCATAGGAATAAAGCGGCAGAGAAAAAATCTCTGCCGCTTTTTGCGTCTAAGATTTTACAATTATCTGGCGTTCAAATTCTGTTGGAATTATTTTTTTGTATCTGTTCATACAAATCATTCGGTAAAGCTCGTCCGCATGTATGGAGAGATCAAGCATTTTTCTGCTTATTCCTGTGCATTGACTATAATAGGAAGATAATTTGCTGATGATATCCAGCCGGCTATGCTTTTTTATCCGGGACAGAATATCAGAATTTTTGTTCAATCCCAATAGTCTTGCATAAACAAAATAATCATTCCGGATAAAAGATTCAATATCGGATTTTTTGATATCCAGTAATATATGGATTAATGCTCTTGAAATTCCGGAATGAGTAAAATTTTTGGATTGAATCTGTGTTATGAAACTTGTTATATCCGTAAAAACTGATTTATAATGATTGATTCTGTTTGATAATTCTGCCGACACATCAAGATATTGCTCAAAATTCTCTGTTACGAGCAACTTATAGCCGAAAACAGTATCGAAATCCTCAGTTGTAACGGCAGAAGCATTCCGAATTATTTCCACACAGTTTTCAGGAACAAGATTTGTGACATCCATTTTGTTTTTTAAGGCTTTTCTTATACCTGTGGCAGAGGCAAATTCCGTATGCAGGTCCAATGAGTCATAGCCCGCTCCCCGGCGTTGAATTGGGAATGGAAGAATGGATGAATTAAAATACTTCAGGGCTTTCAAATATTCAATTGCAAGAATATTATTTGGCTGTGAGAGCAGTGAATCAACCGGGTGTTTCAAAGAAATATTAACGGATTTGCAGTATTTATTGAAAGCATTCATACGAGCCTTGGGAAAGGAAACGCCTGATTTTAAATAATCACTCAAATATTTTTTGTACGCTTCCGGTTCATCGGATAAAATAGAAGCGACTGTCCACAGCTCGGAGATATCATTGGTTTCACATCCAAAACACAGATAATCAACACAGTTTAAGTCTGTTAAAAATTTGACGGAGGCTCTGGCAAATAACTCAGCAGAAGCAGTAGCGTAAAAAACGGGCAGTTCAAAAAAAGCGTCGACGCCGTTTTGGATTGCCATTTCGGCGCGTTGGAATTTATCGAAAACAGACGGCGTACCACGCTGTACATAATTTCCGCTGCATACAACAACGACACTGTCGGCATTTGTCATCCGCTTTGCCTGCTCTATTAAATATTTATGTCCGTTATGAAATGGATTGAATTCTGCAATAATTCCTACTGTTTTCATATAATATACCTCACATTTATTTTAACATTAATAAATTGATGTTGCAATCAATGAAAGCCTGCCAGATCAACATATGCAAATATGTTTGCACGAATACAAAGTTTTATTGATGCATAATTTGTTGTTGTTTAATAAAAAATGCTGGGGTATAATAAAAAGGAGATTGGAAAATATAAGGAGAAAAAATATGGATTTTATCGAACAATTAAAAGAAAAAGCGAGAAGTAACCGTAAGACAATTATCCTACCTGAAGGTATGGACAAGCGTACATATGAAGCCGCCGCACAGATAAAACGCGAGGATTTTGCAGATATTATTTTGCTTGCCACCCCGGAAGAAGTAGAAACCTATGGCAAAGGATATAATATAGATGGAATTGCGATAATTAATCCAAGAGAGTACAGTAAAACAAAGGAATACGCAGAAGATTTTTATCAATTAAGAAAAGCAAAAGGTATGACACCGACACAGGCGTATGCGATGCTGGTCAGTGACTATATGTACTTTGCGTGTATGATGGTAAAAGCGGGAGATGCTGACGGGGTTGTTTCCGGTGCGTGCCATTCTTCTGCGAATACACTCAGACCGTCCTTACAGATTATCAAGACAAAACCGGGAAGTAAACTTGTTTCAGCTTTTTTTGTTATTTGCGTTCCAAATAAGAAAATGGGAACAAACGGCGTATTTGTCATGGGAGATTGCGGTCTGAACCAAAATCCGAATTCTACACAGCTTGCAGACATTGCGGCGAGCAGTGCAGAATCTTTTGAATATCTTGTCGGAGATAAGGCGAGAGTTGCGATGTTGTCTCATTCTTCCTATGGAAGTGCGGCACATGCAGATGTAGACAAAGTGGTTGAAGCAACAAAAATTGCAAAAAAAGAATATCCGCAGTTTCTCATTGACGGAGAATTGCAGACAGATGCTGCATTGGTTCCGGAGATTGCCAAATTTAAAGCGCCCGGAAGTGAAGTTGCCGGACGGGCGAATGTATTGGTTTTTCCGGATCTTGACGCGGGAAATATCGGATATAAATTGCTTCAAAGACTGGGACAGGCAGAGGCGTACGGACCTCTGTGCCAGGGAATTGCAAAGCCGATTAATGATTTGTCAAGAGGGTGCAGCGCAAAAGATATCGTCGGTGTTGTGGCGATTACAGCGGTTCAGGCACAGATTTCTTAGGAGGATGCAAGGATGGAGATTTTAGTCATAAATTGCGGCAGTTCGTCATTAAAATTTCAACTGATTAATTCGGAAAGCGAGGAAGTGCTCGCAAAGGGATTATGTGAGAGAATTGGTATTGGCGGAAGTTCTATAACATATAATCCGGAAAATGGAGAAAAAATAACAAAGCAGATCGATATGCCTACACATAGTGTGGCGATTCATGCTGTGATTCAGGCGCTGACAGACAAAAAAACAGGTGTTATCGGCGATATGAGTGAAGTGAAAGCAGTCGGGCACAGGGTCGTGCATGGCGGTGAGTATTTTAAGAAGTCTGCACTGGTAACAGAGGATGTTCTGAAAAAAATAGAAGAATGCAATTATCTCGCTCCGCTGCATAATCCTGCCAATATTATAGGGATTAAGGCTTGTATGGAAATAATGCCGGATACACCAAATGTCGTAGTATTTGATACGGCATTTCATCAGACTAT
>CALWNA010000129.1 GCA_944382505.1 uncultured Lachnospiraceae bacterium | reverse complement strand
CAGCGTAAAGGTGATGCTGCAATGGAAGTATTATTAGAGTTAGTATAGACGCGAAGACAATGAGTCAGAGCGACTTATAAAACATAAAAAGCGACAGTCGGTTATGCTAGCATAATACCGATAGTCGCTTTTTATGTTTTGACGGACATTCTGCGAAGCACAAGATGCTAAGTCGCAGAAAAAAGATTTCATAGAAGTAAGAAGACATTCTGCGAATGTCCGCGGGCAGATTGCGCGAAGCACAAGATGCTAAGTCGCGGTGTCGGACTAAAATTTTTTGAAGAAACTTCCGCTTGCATTTTAGGCGGTAACTTAGTATAGTGTAATACATATGTACTTAAGAGAGGTGGAAAAACTATGACATTATTGACGGCATCTATTATTGACAATGTTGTTAATATCATAGGAAGTTTATATCAACCCGGTATGGAAATATATAGTCTGATCGGTATATTTCTTACAATTTTGGCATTGCGTGATAAACCATATATGTTGATTGGATTGTTTTTTACCAGAAAATTTAAAAGAGCAGAAAATCAGCATAAATATGCGGTTTGCATTCCCGCAAGAAATGAAGAGGCGGTTATTGCCAATCTGATAGCCAGTATACATAAACAAGATTATCCTCAGGAACTGATAACAATATTTGTTGTAGCAGACAATTGTACAGATAATACGGCAAAGATTGCAAGAGAAAATGGAGCAATCTGCTATGAAAGGTTTAATGATCAGGAGAAAACAAAAGGATTTGCATTAAAGTACTTGTTTGAAAGAATACAGGAAGACTATGGCACAGATTCTTTTGAAGGATATTTTATTTTTGATTCGGATAATCTTTTGAAGAAAGACTATATTTCGAGAATGAATGATTCTTTTGATGCAGGTGAAAAGATTATAACGTCTTATCGTGCCACGAAAAATTTTACAGAGAGCTGGATAGCATCCACTTATGCATTGCATTGGTTAAGATCAATTAGATATTATCATCGTGCCAGATCTTTTTTGCATCTGGCAACAAACATCCAGGGAACAGGATTCTTATTTTCCAACGAAATCGTAAAAAATGGTTGGAAATATACATCATTGACAGAAGACAGAGCATTGACAGCAGATTGTGTTGTTGACGGGTATGAGATTTCCTATAATGATGAAGCAATTTTTTATGATGAGCAGCCGGTCAACTTGAAAGTGGCGCTCAGGCAGCGTCTTAGGTGGTCAAAAGGACATCTGTTGGCATTTGCTGAAAGCGGCTGGGGATTGTTCCGTAATATTTTTATTGACAGAAATACACAAAGATACGACCAGGACAAATGGTATGATTATTTGTGGAGAACAATCCGGCACAGATTTATGTCATACGATACGTTTGCACAACTGGTGCCAAAAAACATTGTAAATCTTTCAAGATGGATAGTACTGAAACTCATTTTATATCCATGTGCATGTTATCAGCTGGGTATTGAAAATGTTCATATACTATATAATGAAACATATTTATCTACAATAATCAGGTCTATTTTTGGAAATATAACTGTCAGTACGGATCCGGGTGTGGAAGCCTATTTTATGTGTCTTGTTATTACAATATGGGCAAGACTATTCTATCGGGTGTGCAAATATTTTGTGAACATCTGGGTGGCAGTTTATTTATTTGTTATAGAGTATCGGCGGATTATGAAAATTAGTATCTGGAAAAAGATATTATATTGTTTTACATGGCCGATATTTGATATTATCGGAAGATATACGCAGTATCTTGCATTGTTTATGAAAGTTGAGTGGAAACCAATACCTCATAAGAGTAAGATTACGATTGACGATATAGCAAAAGAGCAGGAAAATGCATAATCCTGCTCTTTTCTTTATATTAAGTATAAGTTTTTAATGCATTGTTTTGAAATAATCATATTTTAAGGTTAAATCATTTTTTTTGATGATCCGATTGATTTTCTTATTCATCGCTTTCAGTTCTTTTTTGTTCATAGACTTTTTGTTGGTTATTTTGTTATTTTCGACATACACGTTTCCATCATACCATGAACCATCAGGGAAGAAGACAAAGCCTTCATAATCATCGGATAAAGCATCGTCACAAATATAATCGTTACTGTTATAATCAATTCCAAATAAATTTAATATTGTAGGTAGAATATTGGTCTGCATGGTAACTTCATTGATGTCTTCCGGTTCAATATCATTGATCCAAATAAAAAATGGAGTATGATTAATAAGATTGTTGTTGGTCTTTTTATATTTATCCAGAATCGTTTTATCTTCCAACGTGTAAAGATAATGATCGGCAAAAGCTACAATCACTGTATTTTCATAAAGTCCGTTATCTTTTAATGCCTGGAGCAAAAGTCCTACCATGTAATCGGTTTCTCCAACAGCAAGACGTGCACATTCTTCCTCAGTGAGATCCAGAATTTCTCTTTCCCCATATTTTTCTTCGGCAAGCATTTTTCCCACACCCTTTTCTGTGGTAAAAGGAGTATGTGGAGAGTAGGTGATGATATAGTTGACAAATTTTCCTTCCTGTTTAAACATATGGTCATAAAAGGTTTCATTTAAAATAAGTTCCCGATCCAGTTTGTAACTCTCGTCAGAGTATTTCTTTATATCAATCAGTCCGAAATAATTGTCGTATCCCCAGCTTTTGTAATTGACTCCTCTGGAATAGAAATCCGCCGAATTCATGTGAAAAGCATTTACTGAGTATCCTTCATTTTTAAAAAGTTTTGCCAATGTATAATCAAAAGTGTTTGTGTTAAAAGAGTAAACATTCTCAATATATGAAAGAGGTGTTGTAAAGCCGGTGTTTACAGCAAATTCGGAATTGAAAGTGGATCCGCCGCCGGTATACATGGAATAATGTTTTGTAAAATTAATGGAATGATTTAACAGGTTGTATAAATTTGGCGTATCTTTTTTTGTCAGCAGCCAGTCATCCATTCCTTCCAATTGAAGAATAATAAGATTTTTGTCTTTAAATAAACCGGTGTGATCATTTTCAGATGTTTTATTTTCTGTGGAGTAGCATTCTTCCAGAAATTGTTTATCATCTTCGCTAATCGGCTCGTCCGATTTTAAAAGAGAGATATATAAATTTCTTACAGAATATTCGTAAAATCCGGCAACTTTCATACTTTTATTAAAATCACTAAAATTGTTGTAAGTATTGCGAGGATTATTAAAAGTATTCCATTCTAATTCTGAATTTGCAGAACCCAGCAAAAAAGGCGTTAGCGTATGGGCAATCAAAAATACTGCGATTGTTATACCAATCCGTTTTAAATTGAATTTTTCAATTTTAGGCATTTTTCGAAATACTATGACTGCTATAATAAATATGACCAATGCCAGTATATATATCAGAGGATTGGTATTGATAATTGTGTCCCAGATATATGTGCTTCCCTCGTCGGTCAGTTTTAACAGACTAAAACTGAAATAAAAAGAAGTCATTTCATAATATATCGCATGGGTTAAAAATAAAATAAAATATATTATAAATAAAATCCAGTATAAGAGTTTACCCCAGATGCCTTTTAGCGAGGTAATAATACCTACAAAAAGTATTATCCACACAATTGTGAAGATATTGGGTACAGGATAATATACAGGGAAAAAACTAATCTTATACCCAAGAATTCTGATAATCCAGTCCATTAATAAAAAAGGAATAGATAAAAAAATCGTTTGCCGATGATCTATTATATAATTTTTAGATTTTATAAAAAGCTGTTTTATATTCTTGAACATATCTTACCTCCTAAAATAAAATACCACAAAAGAATATTTTTGTCCAAAAAGCAAGAAAAATGACTACTTATTACATTATATAGATAAAATCATTTATTACAAGATAAAAATAATACAGATAAACTGAATAATACAGAAAGTTGTTGTGAAAAGTGAAACAACTTCTATTGTTGCAAAATTTAAATAAATACAATACAATAAGTGCGTTAGGGTTTAAAAGGATATAATGGCGGAAAAGGTACAATCATGAGTATATTAAAAATTAAAAACTTAATACATGATTATATGGACGAAGATGACATTTCTGTTCGGGCTATTAATAATGTAAGCTTAGAGGTAGAAAAAGGGCAGTTTATTGCAATACTTGGTCATAACGGTTCCGGGAAATCTTCTCTGGCAAAACATATTAATGCATTGCTTGTGCCAACAGAAGGGACCGTATGGGTTGACAATATTGATACGAGAGATGAAAAACGTAAATGGGATATCAGACAGACTGCCGGAATGGTATTTCAGAATCCGGATAATCAGATTGTAGCAACTATGGTAGAAGAAGATGTTGCCTTTGGACCGGAAAATATGGCGGTGCCTACCGGAGAGATATGGCAGAGAGTGGAGCGTGCCCTGGGAGCTGTGAATATGACGGCTTTTCGGCACAAATCACCGCTAAAACTTTCCGGAGGACAAAAGCAAAGGGTAGCCATTGCGGGAATTATTGCAATGGAACCGAAATGCATTGTGTTGGACGAGCCCACAGCAATGTTGGATCCTGTGGGACGAAGCGAGGTTTTAGAAACGCTTCATGAGCTGAACAGAGAAAAAGGAATTACGATTATTCTCATAACCCATCATATGAATGAAGCGGCAAAAGCGGACAGAGTTTTTGTAATGGATCAGGGAGAACTTGTGATGCAAGGGACACCAAAGGAAATTTTTTCTCAGGTTGATAAGGTGAAATCATATGGACTGGAAGTTCCACAGGTGACAGAACTGGCTCATATGCTAAAACAAAGCGGCCTTAAGATAGAAGATGGAATATTAACGGTAGAAGATTTAATGATGCAAATAAATGAAAACAGGTGAAGTTATGTCATTAAAATTAGAAAGTGTAAATTATGTGTATGGCGTGGGGACAAGCTCAGAGACGGCGGCATTAAAAAATATAAATCTTGAAATTGAAAAAGATGAGTTTGTGGCTATTATCGGACATACCGGTTCCGGAAAATCCACTTTAATACAACATTTTAACGGGTTAGAGAAAGCGACTTCCGGGAATGTCTTTTATGATGGGAAAAATATTTATGACAGTGATTTTAATATGAAAGAACTGCGCTGCAAAGTAGGACTTGTATTTCAATATCCGGAGTATCAGCTATTTGAGGAGTCTGTTCTGGCAGATGTATGTTTTGGACCGAAAAATCAGGGAAAGTCAAAACAGGAATCTATAGCCTGTGCAAAACAGGCATTGCAGCAGGTGGGCGTGCCGGAGGAATTGTACCATGTTTCGCCTTTTGAATTGTCAGGGGGACAGAAGCGGAGAGTGGCGATTGCCGGTGTGCTTGCAATGAATCCGGATATACTTATTCTGGATGAGCCGACAGCAGGACTGGACCCGGCAGGGCGGGACAAAATATTAAACAAAATGAAAGAACTTCATGAGACAAGAAAAATAGGCATTATTCTTGTCTCACACAGTATGGAGGATGTGGCAAATTATGCGGAGCGCATTATTGTGATGAATAAAGGTGAAATCATGTTTGATGATACGCCTAAAAGAGTGTTTCGACATTACAGGGAACTGGAAAAAATCGGATTGGCTGCGCCGCAGATTACGTATATTATGCATCGGTTAAAAGAAGATGGTCTGGATGTGGATGAAAATATTATTAATTTAGAACAGGCAAAGATAAGTATTTTAAAAAGTTTAGGAAGATAAGATGGCAGATATAACGATTGGACAATATTATCCGGAAAATTCAATAATTCATAAACTGGATCCCAGAGTGAAATTGTTCGGCACAATGGTATTTATTATATTGTTATTTCAAATAGACAATGTGCCGGGATATGGAGTAATTACAATCTTTATTGCATTGATTATCAAAGCGTCTAAAGTTCCCTTTAAAAAGTTGCTAAAGGGGGTTAAGGGGATTTTATTTATAATGATTTTCAGTGCGGCTTTTAATGTATTTCTGACACCGGGAGAAGTGTTGGCACAATTCTGGATTTTTAGTATATCAAAAGAAGGTCTGCTGAAAGGGATTTATATGGCAGTCAGACTTGTTTATCTTGTAATATGCACTTCTGTAATGACTCTTACAACAACTCCCAATGATTTGGCTGACGGATTGGAAAAGGCCCTTGGATTTTTAAGGATTATAAAATTTCCGATACATGAGATTGCTATGATTATGTCTCTGGCGTTAAGATTTATTCCGACATTGATGGAGGAGACGGAAAAAATAACGAAAACTCAGAAAGCAAGAGGGGCAGATTTTGAAACGGGAAATCTGATACAGAAAGCGAAAAATCTGATTCCCATATTAATTCCATTGTTTGTATCTTCTCTCCGGAGAGCAGTGGATTTGTCGACGGCCATGGAGGCAAGATGTTACCATGGGGGGAACAGAACAAAGATGAAACCGTTAAAATATGGAAAAAGAGACTATATGGCATATCTTTCCTATATTTTAATTATCGCAATGATTGTGGGAACAAATATTGTCGTGGCAAAGGTTACAGCGTTAAATATTCTGATTATGGTATAAAGGTTATGAAGAGAGTAAAATTGATTGTCGCATATGACGGGACAAATTATTGTGGCTGGCAGGTGCAGAAAAACGGAATTACAGTGGAAGAAGTATTAAATAAGACGTTAACGGAGCTGCTTGGGGAGGAGATTACGGTTATTGGCGCCAGCAGGACGGATTCCGGTGTACATGCCCTGGGAAATGTTGCGGTATTTAATACGGAGGCGAGAATTCCGGCAGAAAAAATATCTTTTGCTCTGAATCAGAGACTTCCGGATGATATTCGGATACAGAAATCTGAGGAAGTCGATGTCGATTGGCATCCGAGATTCTGTGACAGTATTAAGACATATGAGTACAAAATTTTAAATAGAAGGTTTGCAAATCCTCTGCAAAGATTTTACACACATTTTGTGTATATGCCGTTGGATGTGGAAAAAATGAAAGAGGCAGCAGGATATGTGGTCGGAGAACATGATTTTGCCAGTTTTTGTTCTTCGGGCAGTCAGGTGGACAGTACGGTCCGCACAGTGTACAGTCTTGATGTTTCAAAGGAAAAAGATGTGATTTGCATTCGGATTCGCGGAAACGGATTTTTATATAATATGGTAAGAATTATTGCCGGAACACTGATGAATATTGGCCGTGGCGTTTATCCGCCGGAACACATGAAAGAGATTATTGAGGCGAAAGACCGTTGTCAAGCCGGACCGAAAGCTCCGGCGAGGGGATTGACACTGATTGATATTGCGTATAAACAGGAATAAAGAGCAAGAAAGATTTTGCCAAGAGAGAGACTGAAATACAGACAAATCAAGAATTTTAAAATCGAAAAAGGCGTGTGAAATAAAGATACTGAATGAAGAATTACAAAGGCACAAAATTGTTGTAAATATGACCAGAGAAGTGTTATGAAAACATTAGGGGATAGAATATAACAAAACTTTGACTGATATTGCCAGAAGCAATCTTGCTAAGCTGCATAAAGACAGTGACCGGTTTGTGGTCATTCATGGCGACGCGTGTACATTTAAAGACTATGACACATCGAACTATATTTATATGTACAATCCTTTGGATATTGATGGGATGAAGTGTGTTGTTGAAAATCTGAAACAGAGCCTTAAAAGAAAACCGCGGAATTTGTATATTATATATCAAAATCCGAGATTTTGGGAACTGTTTACGAAAGACGGACTGTTTGACAGAGTTGTTGTGGCTGATATGAGCATGGTACTTTGGCATAAAGCATGATAGATAATGTTAAAAGTTTATTTCGTAACTTTACAGTTTATTCCGTGACTTTTACAAAATTGTTTATTTCGTGATATTTCGTGACATTTTCAAAATGTGGTTGACATTAAAAAATTGCTATTATATAATGAATTACTGTGACGTGTTATGTGCGCTAAAACTATGCCCTAGCCAAAGCCCCGGTATGGACATGAGATGATGCACATTTAACATATAGATAGAGAAAAGCAAATTTTCAGGAGGTAAACCAATGAAAACATATATGGCTAGTCCATCAGATATTGAAAGAAAATGGTATGTAGTTGATGCTACAGGATATACATTAGGACGTTTGGCTTCAGAAGTTGCCAAGGTATTAAGAGGAAAGAACAAACCACAGTTCACACCGCATATTGACACAGGCGACTATGTAATTGTGACAAACGCAGATAAAATCAAAGTAACAGGTAAGAAATTAGAACAGAAGATTTATTACCATCATTCAGAGTATGTTGGTGGTATGAAAGAGATGACACTGAAAGAAAAACTTGCTAAGAAGCCTGAGAGTGTTATTGAACTTGCAGTGAAAGGCATGCTTCCAAAGGGACCTTTAGGAAGAGCAATGGCAAAGAAACTTTTTGTTTATGCTGGACCAGAGCATCCACATGCAGCTCAGAAACCAGAAGAATTAACATTTTAGTTAACTGAGAGGAGGAAATAACAATGGCTACAGAAAAGTATTATGGAACAGGTAGAAAAAAAAGCAGTGTTGCAAGAGTATATGTAACACCTGGTAAAGGAAATATAACAATCAACAAGAGAGATATGGACGATTACTTTGGTTTAGAGACATTAAAGGTTATCGTACGTCAGCCATTAGAGGCAGTTGACGCTGTTGATAAGTTTGACATTACAATCACCGTACATGGCGGTGGATATACAGGACAGGCCGGTGCCATCAGACATGGTATTGCAAGAGCATTGCTTCAGGCTGATGCAGATTACAGACCGGTTCTTAAGAAAGCTGGATTCCTGACAAGAGATTCCAGAATGAAGGAAAGAAAGAAATATGGTCTCAAGGCAGCAAGAAGAGCACCACAGTTTTCAAAGAGATAGTTATATCTGCGGATATATACAATACAAGAGCCAACGGAAAGTTTACTTTTCGGTGGCTCTTTTGTTGTATATATATCCACAGGATGGCTGAGATGAGCGAGAAGTAGCGAAGCGGCTTCGAGCTTCATATCAGGCAGACGCAGATATAGCGTAGTTTTTAGAATGTTTCAGGACAATTTAAAACGACTTACAACTCCCCAGGACTTTGTTCTTGGGGAGTTTTTATTAGTGAAGCATAATAGAATAAAAAGTAATTAATTATATAATATACAATTCACAATAAAGTACACAAAGAAAGAATGTAATGATACCATCAAGAAAAGTAAAATTTATGGCGAAGAAAAAGGAAAATGAAAACATCCAATTCCGCTCTTATCTTAAGACTCATGCAGATGAAACAGAACTTGACGAACAATTTTTGAGATTGCACAATGAGTTGTTTGAAGAATATGATTGTAATCGTTGTAGTAATCGTTGTAGAAATTGTTGCAAAATCTATGGGAGTTTCGGTCGCTGATAAAAAGTATGAGCGTCCGACAAATCCTAGCATGAGCTTGATAGCAGATGCAAAGACAGAAATGATTTAATAATTTACGTATTATATACAAAACAAACAGTTATGAGGAAAGGAAAAATATTACGAAAAAATGGTCATAAACCCGAATTTTTGTAAAAAAGCAAAGGGATGCATCTTTTAATATATAAATGGATATGATATAATTATTACGAAAAAACGGTCAGAAGGACAAAAAATCGGAGGGCGTAATCGTGAAAATAGAAAGAACATACTATTTAGAGCAGATAAAACTTCGTGAAAGAAATGGATTGATTAAGGTTATTACCGGTGTAAGGAGATGTGGCAAGTCGTATCTTATTTTTAATTTATTCCGACAGTCCCTACTAGATAGAAATGTGCCACAGGATCATATTATTGCAATTGCATTAGATGGAATTGAGAATGAGGAATTAAGAGAACCACATGCACTCTATAAATATATAAAAAGCTTATTGGTAGATGAAGAGCAATATTATGTACTTTTGGATGAAATTCAGTTCGTGGATCGCTTTCATGAAGTTTTGAACAGTTTGTTGCGTATAGAGAATGTAGATATCTATGTAACAGGCAGTAATTCAAGATTTCTTTCTTCTGATATTTTGACAGAATTTCGAGGAAGAGGAGATGAAATAAGAGTATATCCACTTTCGTTTGCAGAGTTTGTTACAGTGTTTGATGGAACAGAAGAAGATGCTTGGATAGAATATATGACTTTCGGTGGTTTGCCAAGAATTTTATCAATGCAGACTTATGAGCAGAAAAGCAAATACTTAACGGACTTGTTTAAGGAAACCTATATAAAAGATTTGATTGAGCATAATGGTATTAGAAATACAGAAGAATTAGAGGAGTTAGTTAATATTATTGCTTCGTCGATTGGCTCGCTTACAAATCCAAAGAAGTTAGAAAACACTTTTAGAACCGTAAAAGGAAGTGAGATTACAGATAAAACAATTAAAAAGTATTTGGATTATCTGAAAGAGGCATTTTTGATTGATATAGCTGTTCGGTATGACATAAAAGGAAAGAAATATATTAATACACCAAATAAAATTTATTTTGTGGACCCGGGTCTTAGAAATGCGAGACTAGGGTTTAGACAGATAGAGGAAACTCATCTCATGGAAAATATTATCTATAATGAATTGAAAAGAAGAGGTTATGCTGTTGATGTCGGGCTTGTTGAAATCCGTGAGGATGTTAATGGAAAACGTGTACGCAAACAACTAGAAGTGGACTTTATTGCATATAGAGGCAATAACAAATATTATATACAGTCTGCATTTTCTATTCCGGATGAGGAAAAGAAGATACAGGAGGAACGACCATTATTAAATATTCCTGACTCTTTTAAGAAGATTGTGATTGTGGGAAACTATATTAAACTGAAACGTGATGATATGGGAATTACAACAATGGGTATAAGAGAATTTTTGAAAAAAGAAAATAGTTTGGATTTATAGATTTGGTTTATAGGGGATGAAATTATCACATACATGAGTTACACAGAGAAACTTTGAACAGTAATACGAAGGCTACCGTGTAAAACGCATATGCAACAATAGTTCCAACAATCCCTCTCGTACCTTCCAATTACTTTTTCGTACATTTCAATTCATGGAATATGTTTGTGGTTAAAATGAATTTCTTGAAAAAGTATTTTATAAATACGACATTTTATACATTATTTTAAGGGGAAATATTTCATTTCGTTTTGTATGAATTAGATGCTGACATAAGTATTATATTTCGACAAAAAAAGACATTGAAATAAAAAAAGATTTCAAATCACAGTTAACCTTTGTTGCTTTTGACATTTTATGGTGATACCATACGAATATACAGAATGTGATAGAAAATTATAAAAATCGACTACACATTATTTGTATAAAATTTAGTGAAACATGGAGGACAGAGAGTTGAAAAAGAAAAAACAAGATGTAAAGAAAAAGAACTATTTTAACAAATTTGGTGTATTGTGTCTGGCAGTTATGCTTATGTTTACGGGATTTGATACAATTGCAACGGGCATTACGGTTAAGGCAGATACAGAACAAAATTCAGTCAAAACCATAACATGGAGCGGATATAATTTTGATGCTGCCCATGTAGACAGTGTATCTTATTTACAAAATATAAATATGCATAGCGGCACTTCAGGATTCAGTCTATATGACAGTGCTTTTAGTTATGGTCCTTTGCAGAATACACAAAGATATGCATATGTAAAATTTGATTTTACAGATGAAAATTCCGATGACGGAAATATCATAGAAGAATTAAAAGGTGCAACAGTGAACTATGCTTACTTGCGGTTAGTAGAACAAGAGAATAGTAATATACCGGGAACTGTTATTGTGAAAAGTCCAAAGCAGGATTGGAATCCTTCCACGATTACATATGCGAATCAGCCGGAACTTTGGGAAAATGTGTGGGCGAGTTGTGAGTGAACCGGGATAAAGAACAATGTCTGTTA
>CALWNA010000128.1 GCA_944382505.1 uncultured Lachnospiraceae bacterium | reverse complement strand
TGATAATATCTTTTTCCAACTCATTTCCCTCCCTGTTTTAACATTTCCACCATCATGTAGTTTCATTCTAAATGTTTGGCAGCTATTTTTCAATTTATTCAAATAAAGAAAATTGCACTAAAATTAGTGCAATTTACAATCAATGTTTTATTGGTCGAAAATTGAAACATTTTTTTCATATAGCCTTACAAAATCTATTTCTCAATTCCAATGTAATTCTTCTTTCAGCGTTCTTTCCATCTCTGTTATATTGGTCGTTTTTCTTATTCTGCCAATCTTATCTTCCGAACCCAGAATTCTTGCAAAATCACGGAAAAAAACTTTTGTTGTGGTTATGTTATTAAAGTTTAATGCCAGTAAAAATATGGTGTCAACCATTTTGTTTCCCCAATTTACCGGATGAGATAACCGGATTACAAATACTTTCGGCTCACATACATTTTCCGGCATTCCATGAGGGATTGCCACACCACTTCCTATGGCCGTAGGCTCTATTTTTTCACGTTTCATTACATCATCAAAAAATTCTTTTTTCACATATCCATTTTCATAAAGAATCTTGCAGGCTTTTTTCAGCACTTCCTCCTTTGCCATTTTTTCCTTGACAAATAAAATGTAATTCAAATCAATAAGATCAGAAAAACCTTTCTTTTTTAACTCGGGATGGGACAATACTTCAAAACACCTATCCCTTATATTTTTTTCATCATTCTTACTTATAATCGGTGAAATATAAACGGTTTTCTTCTCATAACCGATATTGGGAATCATGGATAAAATAATGTCGCATTCATAATCTTCCAGATAATTTATTTTTTCCGATGACAGTATTGCCACAATTTTAACATTCTCTATTTTATTTTCAATTTTTCTTGCAACAATATTTGCAGCCGCAAGACCGCTTGTTCCGATAAGCACTGCTCTAACACTTTTTACATTGCGGTGCAGCGCTCCGCCAATAAACAACGCCAGAAAGGAAATCTCATGATCTGTAGGAATTGCTTTACTGTACTGTTCATAAAATCTGCTGAGCGTAAAACATGCCGCAAATATTCCCGAATACATTTCCCGGATATCTCCAAGAAAAGGATTTGTAACCTCAATTCCATATGCAGTTCTGACGAAAGATGCCGGGAGAAAAGATTCCAGACTGGTTATCAGCAAATAATTATCCATCAGATTTACATTTAAAATTTCTGACAGATATTCCAACATATCCCTGCAGATTTTACTGTTATCATTTTCAGCATTTTTCATTGCACCGGCATTATATTTATCATTATTGACCTGAATATCTGCTGATGCAAACAAAATGTCAATATACTGCTGTTCAAATTCATTAAGCGGAACTTTTCCTATTTCGTTCAGCTTATCTACTACTGACTTTACAATTTCCGGATTTCTGACAGCCTCTCCGCCCTTCAGAATATCTTGGGATATAACATTCCCCATACGTGTTCGGAATAACTGAATACACAGGTATTCCGCCAGCATTCTAAAAGAATAATCCGTATATGCCACTTTATTCTGCTGTTCCACAAGATGAATTGCCTCAACAGATTTCACAAAATTATCCTGACCAAAGTTATTAATCCATAACTCTTCTTCTTCAACACGGATTCTACAATCCGATGATTTTTCTATACTTTTATTGCCAATTCCATATGCGCAATAGCTTTTCATTGCTTTTCGTATGGAGAACTCATCCCCGGTAATAAAGACACCATGACCTGCAACACGGTTAATGTGTATATTATATTTTTCCAGTTCCTTTGATATGGTATCGATATCATCACCTATAATTTTCTTACTTACATTTAATTCCTCAGAAAACAGAGACAGCGTATACGTATCCCATCCACTTAGCAGAATGTACATAATATAACTCATTCTCTGTCTTTTGGACATGACCAGTTTCTTGTCCTTTTTTAATCGGTTCACCTCTTCGATCTGTTCCCGGGTAAATTCCGCAACAAATCCTATTCCCGGCTTTCTTTCAAGAACCATATCATGTTCTTTACAAAAATCTGAAACCTCTTTAATATAAGTTTTCACACTGCGCTCAGACACGCCAAGGCACATAGCAAGTGTTTTCGATGTTATCGGTTTATGATTGTTCTCTATAAGATTTTCAACGATTTGAAGCCCTCTTTCTGATAACATACTTTCCCAACCTTCTTACGCATTTAGTCACAATATGAGACCATAATTGTCATATGCCCTTTCAGTTTACATTCCTCCATACCTGTCGGAATAATAAAATGATCTCCTTTTATTATTTCCCTGCCATTGACACTGCCGCTGCCTTCAATAACACTTGCATTGACAAAAGGTTTGTCCATCTTAAATGTATATTCGCCGTCAACATCCCATTTTTCCAATGTATAATAAAGACATTTTACAAACATAGTGGAGGTCATTCCCGGATAATGCTTTACAATCTGCTTCCCTTTATAATCTTTATGGGGCGCCGTAATGCAATCAATGCTCTGCTGAATATGAAGCTCTCTCGGCTTTCCGTTTTGCAGTCTGTCATAATCATAAACCCTGTAAGTAACATCACTGCTCTGCTGTGTTTCAATCAACAAGGTACCTCCCTTAATGGCATGAAGACATCCCGGATTTATTTGAAAAAAATCTCCCTTTTTAATCGGGATAACCCGAATCAACTCATCCCAGCGTTTTTGTCGAATCATATCTTCCAATTCCTGTTTGTCCTTTGCGTTATGGCCTATTATGATTGTTGCATCTTCTTTACAATCCAGAATGTACCAGCACTCTGTTTTCCCCAACGCACCATTTTCATGAATGGAGGCGTATTCGTCATTCGGATGTACCTGAATACTGAGATCCTGTTCCGCTCCAAGTATTTTGACTAACAGCGGAAATACATCTCCTTCCATGTTTCCAAATAATTCTCTATGATTATCCCAACACCATGAGAGTGTCTTTCCTGCAAATTCTCCATTAAGAATCGTACAATCTCCATTTTTATGTGCACTGATTCCCCAACACTCTCCGGCCCTGTCTCCCGCATCTCTGTACCCAAAATCGGAAAGAAGCCTTCCTCCCCATACAGTATCTTTAAAAACCGGTTTTAACATTAAAACTTCCATTATATTTTCCCCTTTTATATAATTTTCAATTTTTTGTGTAATTAATCATATTGATTGTAACATATTTTCATCGAATATCATACATTTTCAATTGAAATAATATTCTATAATAAGCTATCTCTAGGAGACATTTTTGAAATCTATATCGAATAATCGTTTCTTTTTACAAAAATTTCACATAAAGCATTTTTTGATAAACCATAAGAAAACAGTATTTTTTATATTTTCTCTTTTTCTGATTGCTTTTTTTGTGCTGTTAAATTTTTTATCCGGCAAAGAAAATCAGCGCAATACATATGACAATGATACCCAACTTTATTTTGATAATTACGCCAACAATCTTTTTAAAGAGGAAATTTCTTCCGATGCACTGAGCGCACATTTTTATTTACTCGATCCGGAATCAATGGACATTGATAACATTCCGCAATCTTTAGGTACATATTCCTATGATGCAATGCTGGAAAGTCAGCAATACTTAATAGAAGAAATAGAAACTCTGCAATCTTTTGAATATGAAAAACTGCTTTCAAGCCAGCAGATGACCTATGATATTCTTTTAGAATATTTCAGAGACCAATTGGATTTTGCAGACCTATGCCTGTGTTCCGAGATATTGAGTCCTACTACCGGACTTCAGGCACAACTGCCGATTCTTTTTTCAGAATACAGTTTTAACTGTAAAGCGGATGTAGAGAATTATCTCCGGCTTTTAAATGATGTAAAAAATTATTTTTCACAAATTTGCGATTTTCAGAGAGTAAAAGCAGAAAATGATTGCTTTATCAGCGACTTTTGCTGTGACGGAATCATTGCCCAATGCCAAAGCTTTATCAATACTGATTCCATAACAGATAATGTTTTGTATACATCTTTTGTGGAGAAGATTTCTGAGGCTGATTATCTTAGCGATGATGAAAAAAATAACTATGTGGCACATAACAAAGAACTTATAGAACAATCCGTTATTCCTGCGTATTCCCTGTTAATTGATACTTTAACGGAATTAAAGTCAAAAGGATATTGTAAAAATTCCAACGGTTTATATTACCTGGAAAACGGAAAGAATTATTACGAATATCTTGTTAAAAATTATACCGGAAGCAGTTCATCTGTGTTGGAGCTAAAGTCCGGCATTCAAAATAATCTGATGGATGATATAAGGACAATGTATTCACTGCTGACTGTCAGTCCTGAGCTGGAGGACCAGTTTTACGATAATCCCCAAAATTCCCTTGCCCCTGAAGAGATTTTATCCGATTTAAACCAAAAGACAAAAGAAGATTTTCCGATTACATCCAATATGAATTATACCGTCAAATATGTTGATCAAAGCCTTCAGGATTACCTGAGTCCGGCATTTTATCTCTCACCGCCCATCGATTCTGACAGCAATGTTATTTATATAAACAACGGTAAAAACTCTGACAATCAGGATTTGTACACTACGCTTGCTCATGAAGGGATCCCTGGACATATGTTTCAATATTCCTTTTTTGCGTCAACCAATCCACTCCCTATAAGACAGCTTATTAATTATGGCGGCTACACAGAAGGATGGGCGACATATGTTGAATTCATGTCTTATTTTTATGAACACTCTAATGGGCAGCTTGCGCAGGCCCTCGCTTGCAGCGCTTCCTATTCTCTTGCTTTATATTCTCTCTGTGATATCGGAGTCAATTATGAAGGCTGGACTTTAAAAGATACAAAAGATTTTCTCTCTACCTATAACTTAGCAGATGAAAACGTATGTGAAAGTATTTTTCAGGCCGTAGTGGAAGAACCGGCCAATTATCTTCAATATTATGTGGGATATATGGAAATTTGCAATTTGAAAGAACGTCTTCAAAAAGAACTGGGGGAAGAATTTGACCTGAAAAAATTCCATGAAGCTTTTTTGTCTATCGGACCGGCAAGTTTTGATGTCGTAAATAAATGGATTATGCATGCATATTCCAAATAATTTTGTATAAAAGCAAAAAGGTGTCTCCAAAAGCCGTCAGACTTTTGGGACACCCTTATCAGGTTACGCACTTTCCAACACGCAGGCTCAATTTTCCCCCATAAATTCTCCTATGTGCCTTTTACAATACATTTTGTGCGTTAATATAACCCCTGTTTGTATTATACAAAAATATTTTCTTTATAAATATTTTGTGTCCCAATGATACTTTTCCAGAGGGTAAAGCTGCCTTTTTACGACATTTTTTGTTCTTTTTCTACATTTAATCGCTCACTCCCACAACTGAGGCACAATATAAATTTCAAGTAGTTTTTTTATATATACTTCTCACAATTCAGTGAGGTATATTCCAATGAAAAAATTCTTGAACCATATTCAGAACGCCTACGGTTATAGTAATTATGAGATTGAACTAATAAAATATTTTATTCTCACAATGGCTTCCGAGCTAAGCAAACTGGTCTTGATTTTTGCATTTTTTACTTATACCGGACACTTTATCGAATGTCTTATTGCACTGTCAGTTTTACTCTTTTTAAGAAGCAGTGCAGGGGGATTTCACTGTGAACATTATATTACATGCTTTTTGTTAAGTTTTTTATTTATATATGTCACCATATTTCTTTCGGAGACGGTTCATCCAAATCCTTTTTTAATCTTTATTGGTATGCTGTTCAACCTTCTTGTGGCATATTTTATGGTGCCGGTAGTTTCGCATCACAGACCAGTACCGAACGAACAGCTTATTAAAAATTCGCGAAAAGCTAATTTCGCATTCTTATTTATATGCTTGTTGGCGACAACCGCATTCCATACAAGCCATTATACTGGCGTTATTTTCTGGATGTGTTTGTTGCATTCTATACAACTTTTAGTTACAAAATTAGACAAAGGAGGGAAATACCATGTTACACAATCTCACTAATTTAGCTTCGATTTTTACTAAGATTTGGGGAATACATTTCCCGAGCGCATTTCTATTTGGAGAACGCGATTTTCCAAAGAAAGAAGACTAAAAAAGGACTGCGCTATGCAGTCTTTTTTCACTTTTATGAACTTCGGTTGATTATTATGTTAAATTCCAGCCAGTTTTCCCCATCGATACTCTTATTTTCCACAATTATCTGCCCTCTGTTTTCCAGCATTTTCTTTACGTTGTACAGTCCGATTCCTCGATTCTCTCCTTTGGTACTATAACCTTTTTGAAAAAATCGATTTATCGTCTCTATCGGAATATAATCCGCTTTATTTCTGCATATAATATTTAGATTTTCATTATTGTCACTTAACTTAAAATAGATAACTTTTCCCTTTTTATTTTCTATTTCATATTCCACTGCGTTATCTATTAATATGCCAATCAATTCTATCAGTTCATAGGTTGCCAGACTGCAATCGGCTTTGTTTAGGGAAATATCAAACTCTATATCCGCCCCGATTTTCTCAACCTCGGTAAATTTTGTATATAAAAATCCTGCAAGAACCTTATCCTTACACTTGGTAAGTATTTTGTCAAAACGGCTTTCCTCTATCAGATAATCACAATACTTCTTCTGACGCTCCACCAACTCCTCAAAATTTTCAGCGGTCAAATGCATTCCATATATAGCTGCCAACTGATTTTTAAAGTCGTGCTGTCGAATACGGATATTTTCAATCATATCCTCAAATGTTTTGCCGTATAATTCATGCATATGTAACTCCAGGCTTTTCTGTTTCACTTCATAACGGTCTTTTTGCCAACTAAATATACTTCCAATTAATATACAAACCATTATTGCACTGATAAAATATGCAAACACAACCATATTTTCATTTATTTTATACTTTATCAGTAAATCAACAAATATTATTCCACATAACAACAATAACCTGATTAAAAATTTATCCCATGTGACAAATTTCATATATAAATTATGTAATTTTAACCATTGGCTTAATAAAACAACTACAAATAATGAAATTATATTTATCACTAAAGCAATAATTCTATCATTTTTAACATGTTCTAATATTATACATATTGGTAATGTTACTATTGATTGAACAGCTACAATTGCCATCATATCCAACATTGTTAAAATAATATTATGTTGCCATTTTAGCTTAAATTTGCACCAAACATATATATAAAAGAAAATTTGAGCAACAAATGTAAAGAAACCCGGTAACTCCAATTCAAATAAAGCCGTCATTGTTATTACTTCCACAATTATCAAAGCTATTGTCTTGTAATCCAGTCGGAATTTCTTCCCTAAAAAGGAATGAATGCATAACAATATCGTCACACATTCACATAAATACGCCGCTATTTCAATTACTAAATTCATCTTTAATCCTCTTTTTCATTGAACTTCCTATTTCAACTTCATTTTCTATTCCGCGCAGTTTGATATACCTGTTTATAAAGTCTATCCTTTCCACATAGCCTTTATTAATTACTGTATTTCTATTGCACTGAATAAAATCATCAGGATTTAAGTCTTTCATGATCTGCTTACACGTCATGTAAGGAATCACCAGCTTTTCTTTGGTTGTATATACTGTCAGCTCTCTTTTCGTGCTTTCTATAAAAATAATCTCGTCTGTCCTGACAGAATATACAATCAACTCTATTCTAAGATAAATATTTTTGGTTTTCTTATCCTTTTCTGGACTCTCTAATGATAGTTTTACAATCTTTTATATGTTTT
>CALWNA010000127.1 GCA_944382505.1 uncultured Lachnospiraceae bacterium | reverse complement strand
GGTGTTTTCAGATTTTAACAGAAAGTACATCAATATATCTCAATATAAGATTGGGGATAGAAACGGTGATTTAAAATGGTTAAATGATAAATATGACTATTTTATTGCTGGGAGCGATCAGATTTGGAATCCCAATGCAGGATTTGCTACAAATTTTGAATTCTTGAAATTCTGTGATGAGAACAAAAGAATATCCTATGCTGCAAGTATCGGTATGGATGAGCTTGATGATGCAAATAAACAAATTATAAAGAATGGCATTCAAGGATTGAAAGGTCTGTCTGTCAGAGAAAGCAGTGCCGTGAATCAACTTGAGAGACTTACAGAGAAACAGGTGATTCATTCTGTGGATCCTACGTTGTTGTTGGATGCTGATGCGTGGAAAGAGATGGAAAGGAAACCGCAATTTATCGGTGGCGAAAAGTATATCGTTAAATATATATTTGGCGAGGAAGATGAAAAAATTTCTCAATTGATAAAAAAACAAGCAAAAGAAAACGGACTGAAAGTTATAGATTTGTTAGATATAGGGAATAGAGAGTTTTATACTGTTGCGCCGGATGAGTTCTTATGGCTTGTTCATAATGCTGAATGTATTATTACAAATTCGTTTCATTCCATTGTTTTTTCAATCATATTTAGAAAACAGTTTTGGACTGTCAGAAGAAAAGACAATTTAAAAAGTATGAATTCCAGAGTTATTTCATTACTAAATTTATTTGATATATCAACGAGAGATTTATCAGAAATTGGATTTGAAACATTGATTTCTTATGGAGAAATAGAGGAAATAATGGAAAACGAAAGAAGGAAATCAAAAGAATACTTGAAAAATATGTTGGAATAGGTGCGTGAGAATATGGAAATCGGTGATAAGAATTTATGTAATGGTTGTATGGCATGTGTCTATAAATGCCCCCAAAACTGTATAGAGATTATAGAAAATGAAGAAGGTTTTTTATATCCCCATATAGAAGAAGATAAGTGTATTCATTGTGGAATATGTACAAGAACATGTGAAGGATGCAAAGATTATTTTGTGGAAGAAAAACCGATAAAATCATTTGCATCATATAATTTAGATTTATTGCAAAGAAAAAACAGTTCTTCCGGAGGAATATTTTCGGTATTGGCTGAATGGATTATTAATCATGGCGGTTATGTGGTTGGAGCTGCCTATGTCAGCAAAGATAAAGTGGAGCATATCATCGTAGGGAATAAGAATGAACTGCCTGAATTGATGGGGTCAAAATACGTACAGAGCTTCATAGGAAATGTGTTAGGAGAAGTCAAAAAACTTTTAGAAAAACAGAAGAAAGTTTTGTTTTCCGGTACGCCTTGCCAGCTTGCCGGACTGAAAGCTTATTTAGGAAAAGAATATGAAAATTTATATTTGGTGGACTTGGTATGCCACGGAACGCCGTCACCCAAATTATTTCGGCATTATGTAAAATTAATGGAAGAAAAGCATAAGAAAGAAATCCGGTGTGTGAATTTTAGGGATAAATCACATAGTTGGCAAAAGTATCATGTTGTCGTAAAATTTGCAGATGGCAGTTTTGTGTCAGATGTCCATTATCTCAATGCATATATGAAGGGGTTTTCACAGAATGTTTCCTTAAGAAATTCATGTTATGAGAATGCATGCAAATCCTTAGGAAGAAAGAGTGATATAACTTTGGCAGATTTTTGGGGAGTAGAGAGGGTTGTGCCTGAACTTCAGACAGATAATGGGGTATCATGGATTACGGTTCATTCACAAAAAGGAATGGACATATTGGAACAGGTGAAAGACAAATTATTTTTGTTGGAAGTAAACGATACAGAGGCCGTCAAGAACAATTTATCGGCAATAAAATCTGTCACCAAAGGAAAGAATCGAAAAATTTATTATGAAAAAGTATTAACAACAAAAAACATGAAATCATTTGAAAAACAAGTGAACAAAATGATTGGATACAATTTGTTTAGCAGAGCGATGAAAAAGGTGAAAAGAAGTTTATCAAAATAGTTATAAGGACGATCATGAAAGAGAAAAGAAATGTATACCAGGAAAATAGAGATACGCTTATAATATTAACAGTGCCAATAGCTATTATAGCGAAGATGATAGAACATTTATTGTTACCGGAGAAATATTTTTATGACAGCAGTCGTATGCTTAGTATGGTATTAGAAGAAGGGGGGATGCAAGCATGGGGTGGAAGTTATGAGGTGACCGCTGATTTGTTCCGCAACATTAATATTTTTCATTTCACTTCCTTGCCACAGTGGAGTATTTTAATTGGTATCATATTTAATATTTTATTACTAATTGCATTTGTAAAACTAAAAGGAATAGACTTATTGCAAAGTGTATTTGCACTTATGTGTATAGGACTGTGTAATATTTATGTATTTAATTTGGGAAAGGATATTGTACAGTTTGCTTTTTTTGTTATGTGCTTTGCTATAATTTATATTGAAAGGTTTCCAAATTGGGTAAAGGTTATCGGATGTGCAGCAGTGTTTTATTGGGAGAGTACCTTTTTTAGAAATTATTATATAATTATGGCGGCATTTACGATTGGTGTTTACGTTATCCTTACAGTCATTAGACGTTATAAGATTAAAATTAATGTAAAAAAAGTTTTACTGATTGTAGCAATTTTGTTCGGATTAATGTATATATTCTTGAATATTGCAAGGGTTGCTATGCCACAGGAATATAGTGAAGTGTTACACTGCAAAGACGATTCAACACAGTTGGGAGCGGTTTCGGTAATAGAAGATAAAATAGAATATGGCGAAGATGTCAATCTGTATATGCTTAATTATATTATGAATAGTGTGAGAATGATGTTTCCGATAGAGCTGTTGTCAGGAAGTATATTTTATGTACCTTTTTTAGTCTTTCAGGTATTATTGCTTTATTATATTTATAGAAATATGAAGTATGTACATCAGATAAGTAAGAATAATGTAATCGCATTAAGTGTATTCATAGCATTTTTTATGGGATCGGTTTTATTTGAACCGGATTTTGGCTCATTTGCAAGACACGAGGCAGCGGCCTTTCCTATAATTATGTTATTTGCTTTGGATAATAATGCAATACTTTACACTCGAAATACAGAAAATAGCGAAAGCGAAAAGGTGATAGTTTATGAATGATAAGCTTACAGTAAAAGAATTGATAAAATCTGATTGCCAAAGGTACTATGGTGTCAATGATTTGAAAGGCAGACTGAAAACGAGATATATGCAGGCAGCTTTTAAATATACAACAGAGTATAGAAAAGTTCATAAATATATACAAGATGGGAAAAAGGGGATTGCATATTATTGGCATCGATACAAGTTGTTGAAATATTCCGTAAAATACGGTTATCAGATTAACGCTGAAGCAGAAATAGGTCTGGGCTTTTATATGGGACACAGAGGAACAGTTGTTGTAAACGGTAAGGCTAAAATAGGTGCAAATGTTAATATCGCAACAGGCGTAACCATAGGGCAGGAGAATCGCGGCAAGAGACAAGGTTATCCCACAATAGGTGATAAAGTTTGGATTGGCTCAAATTCTGTAATCGTTGGCAAGATAAATATTGGCGATAATGTGATGATAGCACCCAATACATTTATTAATTTTGATGTGCCTTCGGATTCTATTGTTGTGGGGAGTCCGGCAAAGATTATTCCAAATAAAGATGCAACTTTAGGATATATACAGAATCCTTATGGAGAGTAATTTATTATGAAAAAGAAAAATATTTGTTTCTATTCAGGTGATATCACAAACAGTGGTGGAACAGAGAGAGTTGCAATTATTATAATGAATGAATTGAATAAATGTGAAGCGTTTAATATATCAGTTGTAAGTTTAGTAGAAAAAGAAAAAGAACCTTTTTTTGAACTGGACAAGAATATTCCGCGATATACCATATATGACCATGTGGTGAGAGGTATAACTCATATCGGTGGAATTATTAACAGAACAAGAAAGGTAGTAAAAGAACATGATATAGATGTTCTCATAGATATTGATGGGATTCTTGAAATGTATACGATTCCGGTGAAGAGGCTCACAAAGGTAAAGGTTATATCTTGGGAACATTACAATTTTTATCAAAATCCGATTGTGCCATATCGAAAATACACAAGAAGGATGGCAGCAAGATGGGCGGATGCCATTGTTACATTAACAGAAGAAGATAAGGGATATTATAAAAATAATCTTAATGTAAGATGTCCCATTCAATGTATTTACAATCCGGTTATGTGGAAAGAAAATGTAGGTGCTTATGATAGTGATTCAAAAATAATATTAAGTGCAGGAAGACTTACATATCAAAAGGGCTTTGACATATTAGTGGATGTGGCTGACTTGTTTTTAAAGGATTACCCTGACTGGAAATGGATTGTGTTAGGTGAGGGTGAGGACAGGGAAATGCTTGAGGACAAGACGAAAGAAAAGGGATTGGACAAGCAGTTATTGTTTCCCGGAAATGTTAGCAACATAGATGATTATTATGCAAAAGCGGCAATGTTTGTGATGACTTCAAGATTTGAAGGTCTGCCAATGACGCTTTTGGAAACAAAGCCATTTAAACTTCCAATAGTAAGCTTTGATTGTAAGACAGGACCAAAGGAATTGGTACAGGATGGTGTGAATGGATATTTGATAGCTGAAGGAGACATACGGGGGATGGCAGAATCCATTGTCAAATTAATAAATCAACAAAATAAAAGGATAATGTTTTCTAGAAAAACCCAGCTTGATATGAAGAAGTTTGAATTAGAGGAAATTGTTGATTGCTGGAAATCGTTACTTACTATGATATAGATAATTAGAGCGGAGGAAGAAGCGTTGAAAAAGATATATTTACAGCATTTAAAAGAACACATACGGAATATGGGGATAAGTGGGCTTTTTTATGCTTTTATGAGATTTGTACAACATACACTTCCGTACAAGTACGTTATGTTATATAAAGCAGGTCATGAGAATTTCGATAGTAAGAAAGAGGATAACTATATTGGACTTTTTGACACAAGTGAAAATAGTAAAAATTCAGGTGATAATATTGTCATGGATTTTTGTAGAGAACAAATGGGAGAAATTTTTGAAGATTATCAGTATATTAGTATACCGACGCATGTGGAACCGTCAAAAAGTCAGTGCAATAACATGAAAAAAACAAAATACAAATTTGTATGCGGCACAAATATTTTATATGGGAAGATGGAAAAGTATTATCAATGGATGCTTCCGGTGGATTTAAGTTGTTATAAGGATATGTGTTTGATAGGTGTAGGGTGGAATCATTATGATAATCAAATTACGAAGTATTCGATAAAATTTTATAGAACGTTACTGAACAAGAATTTTCTTCATTCCGTAAGGGATGAATATACCAAAGGCAAATTAGAAACAATGGGAATAACGAATGTGATTAACACGGGGTGTCCTACAATGTGGAAATTAACGCCTGATTTTTGTAAAACAATTCCCACCAACAAGGCAGAAAATGTAATAACAACGATAACGGATTACTGCAGAGATGAAAAAAATGATAAGATTATGTTGGAACTTTTAAAGAAAAATTATAAAAAAGTGTATGTATGGCTTCAGGGAACTGAGGATAGAGCGTATATTGAATCGATTACGGACATTCGTCCATTTGAACTTATTGAATGGAATTTGAAAAATTATGATACTGTTTTGGAAAATGTGAAAGACTTAGACTATGTAGGAACCAGATTACATGCGGGAATAAGAGCTTTAAATAAAAAGATTCGAAGTGTAATTGTCGTAATAGATAATAGAGCTCGGGAAATCGCAAAAGATACCAATTTACCCGTTGTTGAAAGAGACATTATAAGTGAGAAACTGGAAGGATTAATAAACAGCAATTTTGAAACAAAGATTCAGATGCCATTAGAAAAGATAGAAATGTGGAAAAACCAATTTAGAAGTTAATTAAAGGAAAGGAAATATTATGAGCATCGAAGGAAGAACACAAAAAGCAGGAAAAAATTTTGTGATGGGCATAATGAATAAAGTGATAGTTCTTTTACTTACCTTCATCAGCAGACGATTGTTTATTCAATATATAGGCGTACAGTTTTTGGGGATAAACGGGTTATTTTCAAATGTGCTCACATTATTGTCCATGGCAGATTTGGGATTTGGGGTTGCAATGAGTTATAGCCTGTACGAGCCATTAGCAACAAATGATGAGAAAAAGATTGCTGCGCTTATAAATTTTTACAAGAAAGTATATAACACGATAGCGGCAGCGGTTGCTGTAATCGGTATTTGTATTACTCCATTTCTTAAATATCTTATAAATACGGATAGAGAAATAGAATATATTCATATTTATTACTTGGTATTTTTAGCAAATACAGTTATTTCATATCTTTTCGTATACAAATCCACAGTAATTAGTGCAGATCAGAAGTCTTACATAATAAATCGATATAGCATAATTTTAAGTGTTGCGAAAATTATTCTGCAAATGATTGTAATAGTTTTTTTGAAAAACTATTTTACGTATATTTTGATGGAGGTATTGTACACTTTATGCAATAACTTATTGATTTCACATAAAGCAGACAAAATGTATCCGTATATTAAACAGAAGGTAGTTCTTGAGAAAGGTCAAAGAAGACATATTATAAGTAATATGAAATCTGTATTTTTATACAAAGTTTCAGGGGTATTGCTTAACGGCATAGATAATATTGTTATGTCAGTGATGGTTGGAACTGTTTTTGTCGGATACTATTCAAATTACCAGACAATTATTATCAACGTAACAGCGTTTGTTGGAATTGCATTTAATTCAATTACGGCCAGTGTTGGAAATGTTGTTGTTACAGAAAATGAAGATAGCAGATATAGATTATTTAAAACGATGCAGATGATAAGCTTTTGGTTAGGAGGGATTATTACAGTCTCTATAGGAGTGCTTATTCAAGATTTTATTACTATATGGTTAGGAAAAGAGTTTTTATTGGATAGCCTGTCGATTGTAGCGATTACGCTTAATTTATATTTTTCAACGACATTATACCCTGTATGGACATATAGAGAAGCAACGGGATTATACCAAAAAACAAAATATGTAATGCTGATAGCAGCAGGTATCAATCTCGTTCTATCCATAGTAATGGCAAAATATTTAGGGGTAAGCGGCGTTATTTTTGCAACAGTATTATCTAAGTTTTTAACATATTTTTGGTATGAGCCTAAATTGTTATATGAAATGTATTTTAGGCAGAAAGTATTTAAATACTATTTAGATTATTTTATAGAATTATTTATGGTTGTCGGAATGATTGCTTTATTAACATATATATTTCAGTTTATTGTTATTTCAAATATCATTATCTCCTTTGTCACGAAGGCAATCATTTCTGTTTTGATAATTAATTTGATTTTGTTTATCAGATATTTTAAAACAGAAGAATTTGCATTTTTAATGGAAAAGATTAAAAGAATGATGAGGAGACGTTCATCATGAAAAATCAGAAAATTGTGAACATAAGAGCATTTGCAATACTTATAGTGGTGCTTGGTCATAGTATTATCTTATATTCAGATAGTTGGAATTTATTTGAAACAACATGTAAAGTACCGGTATTAAATGTTTTAAAGGAGATAATAAATATTATACAAATGCCGCTATTTTTTTCATTATCCGGATTTTTGTTTTTTTATTCATCTAAAAAGAAAACAAAAAGTATTTCGTTTTTTATTAATAAATTTAAAAGATTAATGGTTCCGTATTTTTTGATCGCCTTTTTTTGGATGATTCCTATAAGAATGTTGATAAACTTTGCAGGGTACTCAAATTTGTCAATAGTAACCATTGTTAAACAGATATTAATAGGATTTAATAATGGACATTTATGGTATCTTTATGCATTGTTTATGATTTTTATACTGATGTTTTTTATTGATAGAGCATTACAATATTTTAATAGTGAGTTTGTTTATATTGTTGTTTTTGTCATTTTAATGGTATTATCCTTCAATAAGGTAAATTTAAGATTCGCTTTTTTGAATGATGCGATAAAATATGCTGTATGGTTTTATATGGGATATTTATTAAACCGATATGGAAACACAGTAAATTTAAAAGTAAAGATTCCAACTTTAATCATAACCATTTTATTCCTTGTACTGTGGTTGATTTTTAGAAAAGAATTGTTAGGATTTTTGTCAAGCTTCTTCAGTGTATTATCAATATATTGGATTTTTACTGATAAAAGTAACAAGTTTATTAACAGTGTTTCAGATAATAGTTTTGGGATTTATTTGTTTCATTCGCCTTTGGTTTATATTACATATACGTATTTACCGAATGTTACGCCAATCCTGGTGGTGCTAATAAATTTTGTCGGTTTCGGACTACTGGCGTTTGTTTTAAGTTGCGTGGTGAAAAGAACGAGATTAAAAATTATCATAGGAGAATAAAAAATATTTACCAAAAAGAGAGTATAAGCAGAGTAATATGTTTTTATAAAAATGAAGGGAATTCAATCTAAAATGAACAATAAAAATAAGTCGATTCAATTAATCCGTGTAGTAGCGATGTTTATGATTATTTTTGATCATATTTTCTGTAAAATATCCTTTCCAATGCAGGCGATGATTGTACAAGTTATGAATTCAGGTGTTTTTATATTTTTGCTTATTTCAGGATTTCTATTTGGAAATAAAGAAATTTCTGACTGGAAAAACTGGTTTTTGAGAAGGTTAACTCGGATTTGCATTCCTTTGTGGCTGTTTATGATAATAGATTTTATTGTGGAAGCCGTATTATGGAAAACATTTAATATAAAATATGTATTTATCTATGCGTTTAATCTGCAGGGTATTTTAGGAGTAAATACCGGCGGAACAAATTTGTGGTTCTTAACGCTTATTATGATATGTTATTTGATTACACCGGCATTGCAATGGATAAAGAAAAAATCATTCAGCAAGAATATAGGAATTGGAGTTTTTGTATTTGCAGTTATTGTGCAGATTATTTTGGCATACACCACTGATATTGGAATGGTAGCAGGACATACATTGAGCTGGTGCGTTCTTGCTATTGGTATGTACGCAGCCGGATATTTTATAGGAAATTCAATTTTGTGTGACAATATTGGAAAGAGAAGAATGTTCATTATGACTGGTCTGATAATTATTTCCTGTGCAGTGGTATTGATTTTTAATCGCAAGTTTGATGGACAAGTCATATATGACAGAATCATAATTTATTATGGAACGGTTATCATTGATTTATGGATATGTACTGTTCTATATAAGTTTGGGCAGATGTTTCAAAGAAATACTTTTAATAAAATTATAAATCATTTAGATAAAATTTCATATGAGTTTTATATTGTTCATGGCCTGATTATTGCTGCTATTACACAACCATTCATTGGAACATTCGGTGTGATTACATATATACTGGGAACTATTATATTAAGTTATATTTTTGCTATAATATTAAATGGCATATGTAATGTAATTGTTCAAAAGACGTGACAAAAATCCAAAAAATGTCACATATTCAGAGTAAAATCACATAAAGTATGTATTGACAAAAAATGACTGTGTATTATAATGAAGTAAAGACAGGGTGCTTGTAAAGATTAAAGTCCGTTCAAAAGAAATAAAATGACTTTTTATAAGAAGTTGTGTGTTTAGGGGAGGAAATGAATATATTTACATAGGAGGGGAAGATATGTGTTTTTATATAAGAATCGAAGATTTGACCGCTAATGCTATGATTGAAACAATGAAAAAAAGTGATAAAAGATTTCTTACGTATAAAGAGATAGAAGCCTATGGAGCAAAGGTTGTACAGTATTTAAACGCAAAAGGTGAAAAGGCTGTACTTGTTTTATCGCGTGATAATACAAATGCTTTTTTGAGGAATTATTCGGAGTATTTTGTGGAAAAAAATGTTGACGGAATCATGGGGATTGAGTTAAAGAAGGATAAGGGCATTGATGATCTGATTGAACAATTCAGAGGTTATCTTGCACTGGATGTATTATTGGCGTTTGTTGATAAAAAGACGATTCAAATATTGGGGGGATGACGTTGGAAAGGTTCAAAAGATTAAAAGATCCAATTTATGGTTACATAGAGATACCGTTAGATTATATGAACAATATTATAGACACGGCAGTATTCCAGAGACTAAGAAGAATTATACAGACCAGTTATTCTCCGCTATACTCTTCTGCAGTACATAATAGATTTGTACATTCCATGGGAGTTTACCATTTAGGAGAAATAGCAGCAACACAAATAAAGAAAGAGATAGAAGAGATTGAGAGTTTAGATATTAATATTGACAAATATATAAATTTGTTTTTATTGGCATGCCTGCTACATGATGTGGGACATGCCCCTTTTTCTCATACAGGAGAAGCTTTTTATTTAAATAAAGAACAAGAATATAAAAATTTATATGATGATTTGACCGGTCAGGTCGGTAATGAGAGTTTTAAGGAAGACATACCGAGTGATAAAAGTAAATCTGCGGCTCCACATGAGATAATGAGTGCAATTATTGGCATTGATAAATTTGGTGAGTTTATGCCTGAATCAAAGGATAGAGAGTTTTTTGCCAGATGCATTACAGGATACAAATATTCAAACCCAAATGCAGAAAAAAGTATTCTTAATTGTATAATCTTATTACTAAATTCTAAAGTGATTGATGTTGATAAATTGGACTATTTGATAAGAGATGCTTATATCACAGGATTTGAAACAATTAGTATAGACTATGTCAGATTGTTGAAATCATTGACATTAATCAAAAATGGAGAGATATATGAATTGGCGTATAAGAAAAATGCCATTAGTGTCATAGAAAATGTAATATATGCACATGATTCTGAAAGAAAGTGGATTCAAAATCATCCGGTAGTTCTTTATGAATGTTTTATTTTACAAAGGATTTTTTCTAATTTAAGTGACAAAATAGATAATGAGTCGATTAAATTATTTTCTAAAGAAGCACTGAGTGAAGAAGGAATAAATATTTCAGAACATCAAAAAATACGATTGTTATGTGATGATGATATTATTTATTTAATGAAAAATGTTTATCAGAATGAACTTTCCAAAGAATATTTTGAAAGAAAAAGCAGAAGGCATCCAATATGGAAATCTGAAGCCGAGTATAATGCTCTGTTCCTTGGATTAATTGAAGGCGGCAAGGTGCTGGAAAATCTTGAAAATGCTATGCAAATAACGGCAGATTATTTAGCTACAAGTAATAATGCCCGGGTAATTGATGACAAACTAATACAGACAATAGAAGAAGAGATTAGTGCTCTTGAAAAAATGGATGTAGATGAAAAAACAAAAGAGGTTCAAAAAGCAGATAAGCAGAATATACTGAAAGTTTTAAAATGTCTGCAAAAATATGCAGAAGATAGAGGCATGGTGAATAATTTTATTATTATAATGGCATCTCAGTTTAACAGTGGATTTAGCAAACCGGATTTTACAGATACAAACATTGTTATTGAAAATTGGGGTAAGGATCCCATAATAGCAAAAGTAGGGAAAATTGTATCATCGTTGATGGCAAAAGACAAAAAACGCGATAATTTCTTTTATATATTTTACAAACGAGAAAATGATGGTACTATTATGATTG
>CALWNA010000126.1 GCA_944382505.1 uncultured Lachnospiraceae bacterium | reverse complement strand
CTCTGCGTCACTTTATGCTCAGTTCGAAAACAGAATTGCTCCGTTTCTTCTTTGTCGCGGCTTTTAAAATACTGCCTAAGCCGTGCTACCTCGACTGCGCTCTGCTTCGTCTTGGTCGCGGCTTTTAAAATACTACCTAAGCCGTGCTACCTCGACTTCACTTCGTTTCGTCTCGGTCGCGGGCTCACGCCCTATAAACACAAAAATGAGAAGCCTCTCTTGAAAGTAAACTTTCATCGAGGCTTCTCATTTTTGTGTTTGCACGGCTTAGTGCTTTCGCGCAAAGTATTCTTTTGTTTCTTTTGCTATGATTCCGCTTAATGCAAGCAATGCTATGATATTTGGTATTGCCATAAGCCCGTTAAATATATCGGCAATTGTCCATACTGCCGCAACAGTCATATATGGTCCGATAAAGACTGCAAGAATATACAGCCACCTGTAGATTCTTACTGCTGTCTTATTTCCATTCACCAAATATTCAAGACATCTCTCACCATAATAATCCCATCCAAGTATCGTTGTAAATGCAAAGAATACAAGACATACCATAAGAATAAATGATGCCGCATTGGATGGCAGGAAATACAAACCTTTCTGGAATGCTGCTGTTGTAACCTGAACACCTTCCAAACTTGCGTCTGCCCATGTTCCCATCATGATGATGGATAAACCTGTCATTGTACATACGATAATTGTATCAATAAATGTACCCGTCATTGTCACAAGCCCTTGACGCACAGGTTCTTTTGTCTTTGCTGCCGCAGCGGCAATTGGGGCAGAACCAAGTCCGGCTTCATTTGAAAAAATGCCTCTCGCAACACCTTTCTGCATTGCAATTGCAATAGACGCAAAGGCTCCTCCTGCTATCGGTTTGATTCCAAATGCTCCCTGGAAAATTTCCACAATTGCCCCGGGAAGTTTATCTATATTTACTATAATAATTGTAAGCGCTGATACTACATAAAGTACCACCATGAATGGTACCACTACCTGCGATACGCTGGATATTCTCTTTAATCCCCCAATAACAACAAGTCCCACACAAACTGCAAGAACTACTGCTGTAATAACGATGGACAAAGAGTATTCCATTCCAAAAATGTTAACGGTATTTGTCTTATTCGGATCAAAAAAGCCCTGAACGGCTGATGCAATTCCATTTACCTGTGTAAATGTTCCTATTCCGAACAAGCCCACACAGGCGCCAAAAAAAGCAAATAACTTTGCCAACCATTTCCATTTATGTCCCATTCCATTTTCTATGTAATAAAAGGGTCCTCCAAGGACGTGACCGTCTTTATCAATCTTTCTGTACTTTATTGCAAGAAATCCTTCTGCATACTTTGTTGCCATCCCAAAGAATGCTGCAAACCACATCCAAAATAATGCTCCCGGTCCACCCGCCAATATACCAATGGCAGTAGCCACACCGACAATGTTTCCAGTACCGATTGTTGCCGATAAAGCCGTACATAATGCTCCAAAGCTGCTTACTTCCCCTTTTCCGTCTTCTTCGTTCTTAAACATATACTTTAAAGCTTTCAGGAGATGTCTCACTTGTAGTCCCCTTAAACGAAAAGTAAGATAGATACCTGCCACGAGTATGAGTACGATAAGCGGTACTCCCCATACAATGGTATCTACCTTTTCCAAAAATTCTGTGAATTTTTCCATAATATTTTTTTCCTCCTGTCCTTTTGCCTGAGAGATTAGCAAATCAAAATAAGTTATATAATCATAACAAAAATATTTTTTCTTTGCCTTACACCTTCGGCGCCTGAGTTAACACGTATGCGTCATCAGACCTCTCCAGTTGTCACATTTTTCTTTATCTCTTTTTGTGACGTGTACCTCCCTATTCTAAAACTATATGTAAATTTATGCAAGTATATTTATAAAATTCAAAAAAGCAATCATTATGGCTGTAACCCCACAGTGATTGCTAAAGAATTATCCGTTTATTTTCTATATTTTAAACTCGACAGTTATCTTAATGCTTTTCCCGTCACCACTATAAGCTGATATTTTCCCTTTATGTTGAATATTTGATTGCATTATCTATCAAAATTTCGATAAGATACCATATTGTTTTTTCATCTCCCGAAAAATTAATAATAAAATTAATTCAGCACATAATTCAACTGCCGATACTGACGCGCTGATAAGCGCAAAAATCCTGAAATTATCCAGATTCTGACTACAATCCAGAAATATAATCATCGCATTTCCATCGGAATCTGCAACTCTATACCAATATATATTTTCGAAACCCGTTTCCGTGTCTTTTTTCCATATCTTCTTTGCAAGTTGTTCTGCCTCTTCGCTGTCTATCGCCGCAATTCGCCCCATATCAGAAGATAATACATTTCAATTCTCCTTTTCTTCGTGTTTCTGTTTCTATTTTACTGCCTGTTTTGCCCAGTCGGAGATTTGCTCCTTTGAGTCATTCACTTTATGTCCCAGAAAAGCGCCCCCCTCTGCAATCTCTGCTCCCGGGCAGTACTTCTTCAGATCCTCCAAACTCTTCCCAAATCCGCTTCCGCCGCTTGTCACAAACGGAATGATCTTCTTGCCCTGCCAGTTGCAGTGCTCCAGAAAACCCACCACCGGCATGGGAAGAGTATTCCACCAGTTCGGAAAACCGAGAAATACGGTATCATATGGCGTCATATCCGGATAATTTTTCAGTTCCGGGCGGATTCCCTTCTCTAATTCGTTCTTTGCTTCATAGATCATCTTCATATGGTCTGCCACATAGGTCTTCACTGTCTCCAGTTCAAAAAGTTTACCGCCTACTGCTTCTTGGATAAACTCTGCCGTCACTGCGGTGTGTCCTTTCTCCAGATTTACAATTTTCATGCCAGGGGCGATCGTCTCCCCTTTCATTGAAAAATATACAATTGCGATCTCTGCCATTTTATCCATCTCCTTATCAAAATTTTTAATATGTAGATGCCCTTGCCTCCGTGATCAGCCAGACCCCGTTCATTTTCTTAAGTCTGCATCGCAGTTGGAGACGCCACGTATACCATCCACCGCCGAATACTGCCGCATGCACAAGACTTTTTCCTGTCAGCTCTGCCTCTTTTTCTTTTATATTCACATCAATATGCTGATGCCGGGCGGAACTATAGTTCAGTGTGCCGTCCAGGACATCACAGATAAACTCCGCTTTCGGCTGTCTCATTCCTGTCATATGCACAAGAACAAAGGATGACTCCAGTATTTTCTGTAAAAGCTCCTCGTCTTTATTTACCATCCCCTCATACATAAGCCGGTAACATTTTTCTACGCTGTTTCTGTCATCCATCTTTTTCCTGCCTTCCTGTCCTCTTACCTTATATTGTAATCAAACGGGAAAAATCATCAATCTCAGTTTCTTCGGTATTTGATAAGTAAAACTAATCTGAATAATTTTAAATCACGGGGCTATCGCACTAAAAATTAGTGCAACAGGTCGCTTTTTCTATGTAAATGCACAAAGAGGAAATAGTTTTGCATATTGTTTGTGTGTCCGTTATATGGTAAATAAAAATCCCCTCAAATACCTGCTACTGCTCATCCATATCCGAATTTTTAAAAATGACCATCTCTGTCACACTATATCTCTGTTCTTTCTCCACTGGTTTCAACCTGCCACTATTTACCAATGCATCCTTTGCATACAGCATAAACCAACCATCTGAGTGAAACATGTACTGATTACAATATTCCTGTTGAATTCGCAAGTGCTCTGGCAATGTTTCGCTGGCCAGAATATTTTTCTTATATGTATCAATTTGGTTTTCAACTTGTGTCAATACCCTATTTTTTATCTGCTTTGTAAGTTCAAATAATTGTTGCTTTGTCTTTCCATCCTTTAATACGACAATGGCAAATACAAAATCTCCAGCAGATTTTTTGATATAATGCTTTTCAAGCAAAAATGTATAATCCTCTACTGATAATTTTTCACCTTTTGCAAATCTTTTCAAAAGATTTAAGTCCCTGATAATATTTGCCCCGCCATAATGTTGTCCCACTCTTTTTTCTGTCCAGTCGCCGTCTATTAACCACAACATTATTTCATTATCGCCATTCCAACATGGTCCGCAAAACCGATCCATTTTTGTCATTTTTAAGTATTCATCGCCTACTCTGTTTTTTATTGTACAATTAATTATATTCTTACCACCATCTGCCCGGATTGTCGCTGCTTCTTCAAAGGCTATTTTTTCTTCAAAAGAATCACTTTCTGCCCATGCCAGCAAATAAAATATTAAAGACCACAAAATAAAGTTCTTGTCATTATCGGGGCCATATATTTCATCGCTTTCGAGATATTTTCCTTCCATAATGCTGTCATAGAGTTCATTTGCAATAAGGGAAGATACGGTCTCGTACAAATGCTTCTGACGTTCGAGCATTTCTTCTGTCGGCTCATCTATCAAAATATTTGCGATATATTTATTCTTATGTTTAACCACCAGAGAATACTCTTCTAAAAAGTCTAATTCACTTTCCACGTATACCGGAGATACTCCTAGTAAATCTGCAATTTGTTCTATTGTGCGTGATTTTCTGCATATACTATATACAATATTCTGTGACAAAGCACTCCGAAAGAACTTTATCGGCGCTCCCATTTCTCCGATTCCTCCACTTAATCCAACAATGCTAAATTCTACCGGATTAAACTTCAAATCTTTTATCTCTCTCATCTTTTCCATTCCTTTCTTTAACTCGCCTTTTGCAGCATTTAGATGCCATTTTACGGTGCCCAAAGGAATTCCTAGAATTTTCGCAATCTCAGCTTGCTTTTTTTCTTCATAATAGTACATAATCAGAATCTTTCTTTGCATTTTTGAAAGATAAGCTATTTCGTTTCTTATTTTCTCGTAATTTTCCTTCTCAATCATCTGTTCTAACGGAGTCTTCCCTGTATCCTTAAACTCCATTGCATCATTATCAATGGAAACATTAAAATAGCTTTTTTGTTTTCCTCTATAATAATTTATAAGGGTATGTCTTGCCACAGTCCAAACAAATCCGTCTATGGAATGTACCTGTTTCACACTTAAGGCTCTGTAAATATTCAGACAAATTTCCTGCGCTACATCCAAGACATCCTGCTCATTGGATATTCTCTGTTTTACAAAGGAATAGATTCTGTTAATATATTGATTTACAATCTGTTCTGCGTACTCTCTCTTCACCAATGTCACCTTTTATCTTTCTTTTGAACATGTTCATTTGTTAAGACGGGTAAAAGTGGAAAAGGTTGGCGATTTTGTACTTTTTTAACACATTTTCTTTAATTTTTGGTAGGCTTTTTCATATTTTTCAATTCTCTTAAAATCTTTTTCTGTTACTTCGGGTATTCTGCTTAAATCCATATTATGTGTTAAATCGGCCAATTTTACTTTTCTTGCCAGTGGATTTTTTGAAAGCCTTAAAATATAGTCATCATATGTTTCGTTATCTCTGCGCGTCATCGCAGCAACAGCATCCGCTATCAGATTGCCAAATAACTTTCTGATATCTTCTTTCGTAATATTCGTATCCTCAAGTGTATCATGAAGAAACGCCACAATTTTTTCATCCTCCTTCTCCACCAATCCCGCCACTGCTCTTAAGTGCATAATATATGGTTTCCCCGCTTTATCCTTCTGACCTTTATGGGCCTTCGCCGCCACTTCTTCTGCCAATATAACCTTTGAATGAAAAACTTTTTTCGCCACATCCGGCAATTCTTCAATACTTCCAATGGAATATTTTGCATCTTTTACATTTCCAAATCCGTATTTTGCGTACACAAAAGGGATTCCTGCTTTGTTTGCAGAATAATAGTCGCCCTCCGTATCTCCGACATAAATAGATACATCCAATGCATTGCGGGCAATAACAAGTTTAATATTGTCAGCCTTTCCCTTGCCTGTGCGTCCCGCCATTTCAATATCCTCAAAATACGGATTTAATTTATGATAATCTAAAAACGCCTGGGCATATCCATCCTGGCAGTTGCTTACAATATAAAGAAAATATTTTTCACATAACGCTTCTAAAGTTTCTTCCAGTTTTGGGAACAAAATACCTCCATGCTGACGCAAAGCAGCAATCTCTTCTTTGCAACATGATTTTAATATGGAAACTCTTTGATTGTCCTCCATATCAGGAAAAACAATTTTTGCTATCTTCTCACTGGTTTTTCCCATATAGCTTTGTAAGTCTTCCGGGGTAATTTTCACCTGACCTTTCCCCTGTTTTGCAAGTTCCCTGTTCCATGCCGGCGCATTGCTGTGAGAAGCATCCCACAATGTTCCGTCCAAATCAAAAATAATTCCTTTTTTTTCCATGCTTTCTCCTAAATTGTTTTAAAAAATTATATCAGACAAATTTCCAATTATGTAAAAAAGCAGGCAAATTTCTCACCCACTTTTTTTGTATGCGTTGCTATCTTCCGCAACAATATTTATATTTTTTCCCACTGCCGCAAGGACAAGGATCATTTCTTCCCACTTTCTTTTCCTTTATGACAGTTCCGGAAAGTTTTTCCTCTTTGTATAATTCTTTTCTTCTCTCTTCCGTGAGAATGTCATTCCACTCTTTAAGACCGTAGAGCCAGTCAGCTTTTGCTGCAACCATATTTTTGTAAAGTTTTTCCGGATCATATGCAAGACTGACTTCTGTTGTCTCTGTAAGTTTGTCGATAGGATTTTCTTTTTTCAAACTGTCATTAATTCCGTCCAGAAAACCTACCATTGTCAAAACTTCCATATTGTATTTTTCTGCAAGTTCCTTCACGGTTCCTGTCACAACTTGATCGGGGTTTCCAAGAATATCTTTATATACTTCCTTTTCCTGAGCAAAATATGCCGCCCAAAATTCATCATACTGTTTTTGCGTCTGTTCCTGATTATACGCAATCTCACGCCATGTCTCCAATAAGTATTTCTCAGCCATCTTTCTCCTCCAAATGTATTATTACTGAATCACCCTATTTGTCAATCCATAGGTTATACAAATTGTTTATGTCCACTGGTATTATACAAACAGAAAACAATAATTGCAATAAAATATTATTTCAATTATACTATAATTTATCATTACAAGTAAATTCTACATTTTATATTTTTGCATGAAGGAGATTTCAATGAAAAAAATTAAACAAATTCTTGCGCTGGCTGCTGTAACCATTATGATACTCTGTGCATTACTCACATTAATTTTCGCCTTTCTCACATACTTTAACGTGGGAAATTTTTCTGACGCATGGAAAGCAAGCGCATGGTGCATGGTTGTAATTCCATGTTTCATCTATGCTATGTTACTCATTTATAAAGTATTGGACAAACGCAATAAATAAAAATACTCAATACAGCAATTTACTGCCCTTTTCGCATATAGAATAGATTTCATCGTATTTGTTTTCTATCAGTGGCGTCAGCTTTTCTGTCTGCTTTAGAAGCACTCTCTTATAAATAAAATATGGAAATATCCATCCGAGAAACCCTGGTATGGCAAGCAAGATACACAATATGATATGGGGCGGCTGTGCTGTCACTGCAAATGTTGAACCCGCCATAAATGCAGTTCCCAAAATTCCCAGAATCAGTGCGTACATCGTCGCCGCAGAAGTTTTTGAATTTTCCAGTGTTTCAATTTCATCAACACAGGCTTCAAAATTTCTTTGCAGTCTTGTCAATTCCATTTTATTTACAATCTTTCGGTTTCGTTTGAAACGCAGGATCACTCTTCTTTGTCTTTGTGGATTTATATTTTTTCTGTAATCCTCATAAATATTTTCCTCTAATTTCCATCCGAAATTTTCATATCCGTCTATCAGAAACGATGCTTTGCTGCTCTCGGCAATCACCTCTTTATATTCATATCCGATAAATTCTTTCTTTTTTATTCCCGAATTATCCATTATCTGTTCCTCCATTCTTGTTTTCCGCTGCCCCTGCAACAGGAAGCGTCACAATAAATGTACTTCCCTTTCCGACTTCACTGAAAACCTGAATATCACCGTCCAATAATTCTAAAACCCGTTTAACCAATGCCAACCCCAGTCCGTTTCCCTCCTTTGAATGAGAAGTATCTCCCTGATAAAATTTATCAAAAATATGATTTACGCTGTCAAGATCTATACCGCATCCCGTATCCGAGACAGATATTTTTACAAAATTTTTATCCGGTATCAGTTTTACCGCAACAGTCCCTCCCGGGTCTGTAAACTTGATTGCATTGGATAACAGGTTATTCCACACAAGTTCCAAAAGACTTTCATCAGCTTCTACCATCGCCACATCTTCAATGTCTGTTTCCAGCTTTATGTCCTTTTCCTCCCAGGCATCCTCAAACTGCAAAATACATTCACATAACTGCCTGCACAGATTATACGCTTCTACCTCCGGGGTAATTCTCTGATTTTCTAATTTATTTAATTTCAAAATATTGCTGATCAAATTGGAAAGCCTAAGCGCCGCCGTTTCAATATTCTCTGCATATTCCTTTCTCTGTGCTTCCGTAATCTGTCCCTTTCTAAGCAGTTCTGCGTAATTTTTTATAATCGCAATAGGCGTCTTCATTTCATGGGAAACATTTGATACAAAATCCGTTTTCAGCGTCTCAATACTGCCAAGTTCCTCCACCATCTTATTAAAATCCATAATCATAATATCCAGGTAATCCAATTTATTGGATGTATGAAGCAGAGGGACATATACAGAAAAATCTCCGTTTGCAACCCGACTGGTAGCTTCCGCCATCTTATGCAAAGGTTCCTCATAGGTACTTTTCATTTTGCTTCTTGTAAAAAGAGCAAGCCCCACTGCTACCATTCCCCAATATACGATGGGAACAATAGATTGAAGGATTTCATTCCAATTTGCTTTATTCATAAATACAATCAATCCGCTATGAATTCCGGACATCAATAAGAGAACTCCGAGATAAATTGCAAACAGAGACATCGGGAAACGGCTCTCTTTTATAATTCCATATTGACTCTTGTTCCTTATTTTCATTGCAGCACCGCCTTATATCCCAGGCCTCTTACTGTTACAATTTTAAAGCCGTCACAGGCAGACAGTTTATCCCTCAGTTTTGTCACATACACATCGACCGCCCGCAAACTGGTTTCTCTGTCTATTCCCCAAAATTCGTCCATTAACTGTGCTCTGGAAAAAGTCTTTTTCGGATAGGACAATAATTTGTAAATAATATTAAATTCCCTGGTCGTAAGACTGATTTCCTCACCATCAATTTCTGCACTCATGCCATCAGCATCCAGCACCAGATTTCCCACGGTAATCTTTCGTTCCATCTCTATATTTGCTCTCCGGAGCAATGCCCTGACGCGCAATAACAATTCATCCAGTTCAATGGGTTTGACCATATAATCATCGATCCCCAACTGAAATCCTTTTTGTTTGGAAGGAAGATCATCCTTCGCCGACATGAACAGTATAGGAATCTTTTTATTTACGTTTCTGACTGTCCGGGCAAATTCAAATCTGTGAAGTTTCATTAGAGAACACAAAGCAAATACCCTCATATCCGAAGATACAAGGGTATGCTTAACGGTCATGGGTTTAGGTATTTCTTCATCTCTGCCTTTATCTTTTCTCTGGCGGCAGTTA
>CALWNA010000125.1 GCA_944382505.1 uncultured Lachnospiraceae bacterium | reverse complement strand
AAACGCTTATCCGTGGGTTTTAAAAATAGAATATAAGAAATAGATGTGATAAAATAACCGTGTACATAAGATGTACAGCCTGCGGCAATTCGGATGACCGGTCCATCGGCGGCAAGATAAGCCGTGCAAGGTTGCCGTACCATAACCGTTAACATCAACCGCCTGCAGCTTAAGACAATGTAGGAGGAGAGCCGGGCGCAGACGAACTGCGACCAGGAGAGATCTGGTGTGAAACAATAGCTCTTCGGAGTTGGCCACCGATGAATTGCGGGATGATAGATGCGTCCGCTGGATATCCGGTGAAAACGGTTATGAGCAGCAAAACAGGTTTTGCTATCAAAAGAATCTGGTTTTGCCGTCGCACCTTTGATTGCGGTGCGTGAATTGAAATCGGGATAATGAATGATGCGTCCGCTGGATATCCGGCAAAAACGGTTATGAACAGCAAGACATGTTTTGCTGTCCGCACCCTTGATCGTGGTGCGTGAATTGAAATGCCGATCTTCCATGTGGAGAAACGGGTCTTTGGGCGTCCGTATTGAAATTGCGGGCGCTCCATGCTATCACCCCATCCGCCAGATGCGGAAAAGGGAATCCGGCTTTTGAATGACAATTGCCGGTTTTTTGTGGAAATCAACCTGCTGGCATTAAGTGCTTGCAGCCGTGACAGGCGGCAACCTTGGTCCCGTAGTCAAGAGGTCAAGACACCGCCCTTTCAAGGCGGTAGCGCAGGGTTCGAATCCCGCCGGGATCATTGTTGCATATTTCGGCATATGGCGCAATCGGATAGCGCACAGGGTTCCGGACCCTGCGGTCCCCGGTTCGAATCCGGGTATGTCGATTCAGAATATGCCGGTTATATTATCGCCCCTCTACCAGGCGTAGAGTGGGCATTCGATAACGCATCACAGAGAAAAACTGCGATGCGTTATTTGTTTCATAACAAAAGCGCTACAGGGTTGCAGCGCTTTTGTTGTTCCTCATAATTAAAATTTCCATGGTTCATTGTTATATTTAGGACGTAAAGAAAAACGAATACTTTTTATACTATTGTATCTTTTATCCGGCAGACTTTTTCTTTCATCCATACGCCAATCGCCAGTTGCTATATATTGCCCGTTTGGCCATACAATGCAATATATTCCACTGTCTATTATAATTTTCCCCTTGCAAAAATAATTGAAATTCTGCAATTGTTGGTACCACAAGCTTTTGCTCTCAGCATAACGCTTCATATTGAGAAATTTTTCTTGTTTTTGATCCTTAAATTTTAATTTTATTGTGTATGGATGGTCAAACTCAATACTTTCTACTGGCTTATTATCAAAATAACGTGCTGTAAAGTATTCTTCAAGCTGAATTCTCCTTATCCAAATTTTATCTTTTCTGTAATAATATGGCGGAAGATCATTAAATGGATACTTAATTATAATCTGATTTAATTCACTATCAAGTAACATTTCATCTTCCGCATTATAATATTCATCCATCGTAATCTTATCAATCAGAACTGTATTGATTACTTCCCCATTGCCTGAATATCTTTTCAAGGGTATTTGCCATACAAAAACGATCGGGAATAATTCTTCCTTCTGGGAATATATATATACTTCTGATATGTCTAGTGTATATCCATCAATATTTACTTCATCCATTAACAAATTAAATGTCCATTTTAAATCAAATGGATGCATAAGGCTATATGTATTTCCCCCATCATAAGTTACGAATGCAGGAAATAATTCTTCCAGTTTTAAATGCAATACATCGCAAAATTTTTTCCATAGCTCTCCTGGTATCTTTTCTCTACCACTTTCATAATTCAATAAGGTATTCGGATTTATCTCCAGCATATATGCCATTTTAAATAAGGACATTCGATTGAGATATTTCCTATAGAAATACAGACAATTTACCAATGGATTTTTTTCCAGATTAGCCCAAATTATAGCACCATCATATGTTTGAGGTAAATTGGAGGAATAAAAAGTTTCTGTATCATTAATGGAATCCAATAAATACGCCTCATCAAAATCTATGTAATTCATTAATTTTATAAAGGCAGTCATAGAAAACGCATTTTCTTTTTTTAACCATCTATTCAAATTACTTTCCTTGCACGCCAAAATTTGACAAAGTTTATTTTTGGATAATGTGCTATCTTTTTTTTGGACAGTTTTAATGATTTCCCCAAGTTTTCCCTTCAAAGCTAAGGCTTTTATTTCTTCAGCTTCAAGCTTTGTAAATGACATCATTATTTTTACCCTCCATATTTTTAATAGCTCCTGTTGCAATTAGAATATCATAAAATTTTCTTTAATACAATGATTTTTAAACCACGCCCCCTCCCTCTCCGACTTGCGTCAGCAGGATTTTTTCGCCGCAGAACTGATAAATTTCATACACAACAAAAGCGCCGCAATTTGGCGACGCTTTAAAGAAGATATTTGTCATATTATCCGTTCAGATAGCAAAATTTTTTTGCTGTCTCATCATCCATACAAAAGCCAAAATACAGTTCTCTTTTCTCCGTTGTCTCGATGATCTTATATGACCTTGTTTTTCTCAGTACCAGCCATGAATGCTGCCGCCACATCGAGTCTTG
>CALWNA010000124.1 GCA_944382505.1 uncultured Lachnospiraceae bacterium | reverse complement strand
GAGGCGCTCCGTGAGCTTTCCGGACGTCTGGAAGAAATGCCTGCGGAAGAAGGTTTCCCTGCATATCTTGCCAGCCGCCTTTCAGCTTTCTATGAAAGAGCCGGCTATATGGAAAATTTAAACGGAACGGAAGGTTCCATTTCCATTATTGGAGCTGTTTCCCCACAGGGTGGAGATTTCTCGGAACCGGTCACACAGAATACAAAACGCTTTGTTCGCTGTTTCTGGGGACTGGATAAGTCATTGGCTTATGCAAGACATTTCCCTGCAATTCACTGGCTGACAAGTTACAGTGAATATGTGGATGAACTTGCAAACTGGTACAACACCCATGTAGGACCTGACTTTATCTCATGCAGAACACAAATATTATCTATTCTCAATCAGGAAAGTTCATTAATGGAAATTGTAAAACTGATTGGTAGTGACGTTCTGCCGGATGATCAGAAATTGACACTGGAAATTGCAAGAGTTATCAGACTTGGCTTCTTACAACAGAATGCATTCCATGACCAGGATACATGTGTCCCACTAAAAAAACAGTTATTAATGATGCAGACTATTCTTTATTTAAATGAAAAGGCATCAAAACTCATTGCCATGGGTATGCCAATGTCAATATTAAAAGAAAAAGATATTTTTGAAAAAATTATTTCCATAAAATATGATGTTCCAAATGATAACTTAAAAATGTTTGACGACTATAAACTTGCCATCGATGATTTCTACAATGAAGTCATGGATGAGAACGCATAAGGAGGTGCCCTATGGCAATTGAATATTTAGGATTAAGTGAGATTAACGGCCCTTTAATTGCATTGGAAGGTGTAGAAAATGCAGCTTATGATGAAATTGTTGAATTCTCAATTGACGACGGCACTGATAAGCGTCTCGGCCGTATTATAGAAATTTACGAAGATAAAGCAATTATTCAGGTATTTGAGGGTTCTGAAGGAATGTCTCTTACAAATACCCACACAAAACTGACAGGACATCCTATGGAGATCGCATTATCTCCTGACATTTTGGGACGTACCTTTAACGGTATTGGAAAACCGCTTGACGGTCTTTCTCCTATTTCAGGTGAAAAACGTGATGTCAACGGTCAACCTCTGAATCCGGTCAGCCGTGAATATCCGCGAAACTATATCCGAACCGGTATTTCTGCAATTGATGGACTGACCACACTGATTCGTGGACAGAAATTACCTATTTTTTCAGGGGACGGTCTTCCACATGACCAGCTTGCCGCACAGCTTGTAAACCAGTCCTCTCTGGGAGATAACACAGATGAACAATTTGCTGTTGTGTTTGCTGCAATGGGTGTAAAAAATGACGTTGCGGATTTCTTTAAGAAATCTTTTGAGGAATCCGGTGCTCTGGAACATACAGTAATGTTTCTTAACATGGCAAATGATCCCGTTGTAGAACGACTGATTACTCCAAAGGTTGCCTTAACCGTAGCAGAGTACCTTGCTTACGAAAAAGATATGCATATCCTTGTAATTCTTACGGATATGACAACTTATGCGGAGGCAATGCGTGAAGTTTCCTCTTCCAAGGGAGAAATTCCTTCCAGAAAAGGTTATCCGGGCTATCTTTACAGCGAACTTGCAACAATTTATGAACGTGCCGGCATAATCAAAGGTGCTAAAGGTTCTGTAACACAGATTCCGATTCTCACAATGCCAAATGACGATATTACACATCCGATTCCTGACCTTACAGGTTACATTACCGAAGGGCAGATTACACTGGATCGCTCGTTGAATGGACAGGGAATTTACCCGCCGATTAATGTTCTTCCTTCCCTTTCACGTCTTATGAAGGATGGTATCGGCGAGGGATTTACAAGGGATGATCATCAGGATGTTGCCAACCAGCTGTTTTCTGCTTATGCAAAAGTTGGCGATGCACGTGCTCTTGCATCTGTTATCGGTGAAGATGAACTTTCCGCCACAGATAAAAAATATCTTGAATTTGGAAAGGCCTTTGAATCACAGTTTGTAGGTCAGGGTATTGGCGTAAACAGAAATATTATCGAGACACTGAATTTAGGATGGAAACTGTTACACATTCTTCCAAAAGAAGAACTGGATCGAATTGACACAAAGATACTTGAAAAATACTATGACGCATTTGCAGAAAACTAAGCTTAACAGTACAAATCAGATGATTTTTCGCTGATTTATCTGAATTATTGGAGGCTATTATGAACTTAAATACAGTACCTACCAAAGGAAATTTAATGGCAGCAAAAAGTTCTCTCAATCTTGCCCGGCAGGGTTTTGAACTGATGGATAAAAAACGTAATATTCTGATTCGTGAAATTATGGACTTAAATGATAAGGCAAAGGATATCCAGGCAGAAATTGATGAGACTTTTGCAAAAGCTTATGCCGCTCTTGAGCATGCGAATATTGAACTTGGAATAAAAAACGTTGAAACATTTGCTTTTAATGTTATTCCTGAAAATGATATCAGAATTAAAAGCCGCAGTATTATGGGTACTGAAATTCCTCTTGTAAAACACAAAGAAAAAATGAGAAATCCCGTATACTCATTTTACGGTACCACAGAATCCCTTGATAAAGCAAAATCCAGCTTTGAAAAAGTAAAGGATCTGACAATTAAACTTTCCATGATTGAAAGTTCTGCGTATCGGCTTGCTTATAATATTAAAAAGACACAAAAACGTGCTAACGCATTAAAGAACATTACGATTCCAAGTTATGAAGCACTTGTCAAAACAATTAGTAATGCTCTTGAAGAAAAAGACCGTGAAGAATTTACCAGACTGAAAGTAATAAAATCACGTGTCGGTTAACATATAATTATTCTTTTTTGATAATGAGAGGAATACGCTTGGCGTATTTCTTCTCTTTTGCCCTTTTTTATTATAAAACCAATAAATGATGTGTTAAAATTATTAAGTAATATCATTGATTTTTCTGAACTTTTTATGTAGAATTAGATACAAATAGTTTTACTTAACAAAACAACGAGGTTATTATGAGAAAATTATTATCATATATACTTATTTTTATTTTGGCAATTACATCCATTGTTCCTTTTGGAGATGTTTCTGTCAGTGCAGCAAAAGCTGTCACAACTACATGGCCTTCCGCTCCCGATATTTATGGAAAATCAGCAGTTCTTATAGAAGCTTCTACCGGAACGATTCTTTTTAACAAAAAGTGCCATAAGAAAATGTATCCGGCAAGTATTACAAAAATAATGACTGCTCTTCTTACTATTGAGAACTGCTCTCTGGATGAAACAGTTGTTTTTTCGGAAAATGCAGTGAATAGTCTCAGTTACGATGATGCAAATATCGGATGCCAGGTTGGAGAAGAAATGACTGTAAAAGACTGTCTGTATGGACTTATGCTTTCATCTGCCAATGAAGTGGCTACTGCACTTGGAGAGCATATAGCAGGTTCCATTGATAAATTTACTGAAATGATGAATGAACGGGCAATACAGGCTGGGGCAACGGACACTCACTTTGCGAATGCCAATGGTCTGCATGACGTAAATCACTATGTAACAGCTTATGACATGGCAATGATTACCCGTGAAGCATCCCGGTATTCCTTATTTAATGAAATTGTCAATACCACTACATATACGATTCCTAAAAATAATATGCGAGAGGAGTCTTTTACCTCATACCAGCGTCACAAAATGATATGGCCTACCAGCGGTTACTATTATGATGATATTATCGGCGGAAAAACCGGATTTACGGATCAGGCCGGCACTACTCTTGTTACATATGCCGAAAGAAATGGAATGACACTTATTTGTGTCGTGCTTAAATCAAGTGGTACAAGTGTCTATAATGACACGAAACTCCTCTTAGATTACGGTTTTGATAATTTTTCTCTGAAAAATATTTCAGAAAATGACAGCCGTTTTTCAGAAAGCGATATTCAGACACTTCAGTCACCTTTTTGTGATGGTACCGATACAATATATCTTGACACTGCTTCCAATGTGGTAGTTCCCAATGATGCGGACTTTTCACAGCTTACGGCAGCTGTCGAATTTGAATCTTCCGACAATTCATTTGCTACCATTACCTACAATTATGGAAACCGAACTGTCGGAAGCGCACAGATAATGTACAGCAGTACAACCTATCAGGATAACGCAGAAAATGCCACAACGAATAATGATTCATCGGATGAAGAAACGACTGTATCTTTAGAAAACAATACGCAAAAGGACAAAAAAACATCTTTTAAACTTCCGGGATTTATACTTCCTGTGGCTATTGTCCTTGTCATTGTAATATTACTAATTGTTCTTATAACAATACAGCGAAAAAAAATAAACAGAATCAGAGCTATGAAGCGACATCGTAAACGATAATTATTTAAGGAGGTAAACATATGAATTGGGTTGCACCTATTAAAGACAAAAAAACACTTGAACTCTTTGGAGAAACGCTCAAGGAAGTTGATTACAAATATTACATCATGTTCGAACTTGGTGTGGGCACCGGCCTTCAACTTCAGGATATTCTCTCTTTTAAAAACAAGGATGTAACGAACAAAAAGGAAATCGTTGTAAAAATAGGAACAAAAAAAATCGAAAACAAATTTATTATTCCGGAAAAATTACAACAGATTATCAACGACTACACAAAAGGAAAAGATCCGGACGCATACCTGATTCTTGGTCACAGCACCAACAATAAACCTGTGTCCAGAGAACAGGCTTACAGAGTACTTCGTGCGGCGGGACACAAAATCGGATTAAATTCCATCGGAGCACAAACGATGCGTAAAACATTTGCATGGAATTATTATAAAGAAACAGGTGATATTTACTATCTTCAAAACCTGTTCAATCATGCTTCTCCATCCATCACATACAGATTTATTGGTGAAAAGCCAAATATTGAAGTATTCCTGAAAAAAATGACGCCTCAGGAAAATGAAAGAAGCCGTTATCTTCTATACTTAAATGGAAACGGTAAAAAACGTCTAAACAGCATTATTGATGCGCTTACCGAAATCCGAGACAACTTTGACAGTCCTGAAAATAATGATGCTTTCTATGGAAAAGTGGACTGTTTGCTGGAAGAGCTTGACTCTCTTATGGAAAACTACAAAAATACAAAATAAATTTTTGCAAATTACCAGAAGCTGCAGCCAACGCATTCCCGGATTGTATGCGACTGTCAAAAGCAATTGCGCAAGCTGATTGTTTTCTTCCCGTCACTTACACTTATACAAAAAAAGAACTGCTAATTCTTAAAGAATCTGCAGTTCTTTTTTAATCATCATCATCATCACTCTCATCCCATAATTCATCGACAATGATTTCCTTATCCAGAGACTTCTGTCGCCTCTCTCTTCTCTTTTCTCTTATTGATTCCTGTTTTTCATAAATACTCTTTGCACCTTCCGCATCCGTGGATTTCATAATCTTTATTGCAAAGAAACTATCTTCCTCCAGTTTTTTTATCTTAATTTTTCCTCTTTTATATCCATGCTCCGGACATTTTCCCAGACAATAATAACTTTTTCCACTGTCAGAAAACCAGTCTATTAAGACCTCCATCGGTTTATCACATACGTTGCACCGCAATTCTTTTATATTGTTATCCGCAAACATTTCATCTTTCGAAAGAAATTCTCTTGTAATCAGTTTTGTATACTCATCAAATCTGACAAAAATTTCTTCCTCCTTTATTCTCGGTGAATAAAATGTATCAATGGACAATCTTTCCTTATATTTTTCAAAATCCATCGTTTGCATTACTCTTGCTGTGTAATAGGCGTCACTTAAAGCCCTGTGGAACTCTGCATCCTCCTGAATTTTCAAATACTCAACTGCACTGGTAAGCGTTCTTTTTATATGTCCGTCATCATAACGCAAACTAAACATTTTCTGCAAATCCACATAAAAAAGTGGAAAATCCAGTACCCGCTCCATCTTATAATGTTTCATATTTTTCTGTAATTCAGTAAGATCCATGGAACCCCATGTACAGAAAATATAATCATCGCCACACCATTCAAGGAACTCTCCTATAACCTTCCGAAAATCCTTCCCATGACTCAGCTCCTCATTTGTAAAATGTGTTATTTCCTGAATCTTATAGTGAAGTTTCTTATAAACTCTCGGACGAATCACCTGTTGAAAAGAATCAAAAATTTCTCTGTCTTCATTAACTCGCACTGCTCCAACTTCAATAATTTCAAAAGGCATATCAGAATGGAAATTATCTTTTCCGTAAGGATTCTGGTTCCACTCCAGATCCATTACAATATAATCCATCATTTTTCTCCAATATTTATTTGTAACGATATAATCAATTACCGGGAAATTGATTATAAAAAAGTATCGCACACTGTTTACGTTCTTTTCGTAAACGTGTGCGAACTTGTCATCAATAAATTTGTATTTGGTGACAAGAGACGCACCTGACTGGATTCGAACCAGCGACCTACCGCTTAGGAGGCGGTTGCTCTATCCTGCTGAGCCACAGGTGCATGTAATTGTGGCAAAGAACCTCTCTGCCACAATTATATATAATACTATTGTAATTCTATTTTTTCAAGTCCACCCATATATGGCCTTAACACTTCAGGTATAATAATGCTTCCATCTTCCTGCTGATAATTTTCCATAATAGCCGCTGTTGTTCTTCCTGCAGCCACACCGCTTCCATTTAATGTATGAACAAATTCTGCTTTGTCTGCTGCATTATCCTTATATTTAATATTAGCACGTCTTGCCTGGAAAGACTCAAAGTTACTGCAGCTTGAAATTTCAACATATCTTTCGTAACTTGGCATCCACACTTCAATATCATATTTCATTGCCGCTGTAAATCCCAAATCTCCGATACAGATTTTCACAACTCTGTATGGAAGTCCCAACATCTGAAGAACTTCTTCTGCATCTCTTGTAAGCTTCTCAAGTTCATCATATGAATTTTCAGGCTTACAGAATTTTACCAATTCAACCTTATTAAACTGATGTTGTCTTATAAGACCTCTTGTATCCCTTCCTGCAGAACCTGCTTCTGCTCTGAAACATGCTGTATATGCGCAATGCTTAATCGGAAGTTTTGAACCGTCAAGAATCTGATTTCTATACATATTCGTTACAGGAACCTCCGCTGTCGGTACAAGAAAATATTCCTTACCATCCCCTTGAACCTTATAAGCATCCTCTTCAAACTTCGGAAGCTGACCTGTACCGATCATACTTTCACGACTAACCATAAACGGCGGAAACACTTCTGTATATCCATGCTTTTCCGTGTGAGTATCCAGGAAAAAATTAATGATTGCTCTCTCTAATTTTGCACCCATATCTCTGTAAACAGTAAATCTTGAACCGCTGATTTTTGCTGCTGTCTCAGGGTCAAGTATTCCTAAATCAGAACCTAATTCCCAATGCGCCTTTGGCTCAAAATCAAATTTTGTAGGTTCTCCGAATCTTCTTATCTCAACATTATCCTCGTCTGTCTTTCCCTCAGGAACAGTTGGATGAGGAATATTTGGAATTGTAAGCATATAATCATTCAATTCTTCTTCTGCCTTACTTAAATCCACATTAAGCTCTTTTACTTTGTCTGAAATTTCTTTCATTTCAGCCATAATAGGAGCAACATCTTTCCCCTCTTTTTTATACTGAGGAATCATTTTTGATGTGGCATTCTGCTTTGCTTTTAGTGCTTCCACTTCTACCAAAAGATTTCTTCTCTTTTCATCTAAATCTTTAAAAAGACTTAAATCAAATTCTTCATTTCTTGTTGAAAGCGCCTTTTCAACTTCCTCAAAATTATTTCTTAGTAATTTAATATCTAACATTTTTTCTTCCTTTCGATTTCAAGATATGTAGTTCCTTTCACACGGTAGTTCGATTATACCCCTATCCCTTTATTTTTGCAAGGATTGTGGCAAACATTGTTCAGTTATGGTATACTAAAGCATAAAGGATATTATTTCCTAATATACAGTATCTCCAAAGGAGGGGAACATATGAATATGAAATTAATTAACAAAAGAAGAAACAATGGAATATATGTAGACGACAAGGACACATACAAGATTTTCAATAAAGGATATTCCAAGAATGATGTCTTTATGGAAGCATTTATCACTGCAAAATTAGAAAGTTTAGGAATAAAAGTGCCGGTAATCGCAGAAGTTTCTACCATAAACGGGCAGTGGGCTTTTAAATATGCAACAAACTATGGTCAGTCCTTATATGACATAATGATGTCTGATCCTGATAATATGGACAAATATATGGATCAACTTGTGGATATACAGACAGATATCCACAGAAGGAAATGTGAGCAGCTCCCTATTCAAAAACAGAAACTGACAGATTACATCAATTTATCCAATCTTGATAAATCATTAAAACTGGACCTTTTGGATATGCTTAACAGTTCTCCAAAACATAAAAAATTATGTCATGGAAACTTTACGCCTCATAATGTAATCTTTATTGACGGAACTTTTTATATTACAGACTGGAATCATGCTTCTCAGGGAAATGCCAGTGCCGATGTCGCACGCACCTATGTCTGGATGACAATCAATATGCCGGACTATGCAGAAATATATCTGCAAAAATTCTGTGCCAAAACAAATACAAGTTCCCGTTATGTTCATAATTGGATACCGATTGTTGCTGCTGCCAGACTTGCAAAAAATAATCCGGAAGAAATCAAAATACTAAACAGTCTTATTTCTGTTATTGAATATTAAATAATACATAAAAAATTATATATTATAAAAAGAAGCTTTTACAAATCATAATAAAAAACAAAAGATTTATGTAAAAGCTTCTTTTTATTTAATATATTTTTTTCAGATTTCTTCTCTCTATATTACGAATGAATGGCTTTATCCAGTGCTTCCTTTTCCTCTTCTCCCAATGTCGCATATGCCTCACCTTTTATAATTTCCTTAATATACGTATAACTGCTGTCACGGCCATGCATTGTATTCAAAATAAATCCTGTGTTCGTATCATCTAAAAGGCATAGTGCAAAACTTAAGTTTCCACCCATTTCCTTAAAAGCATCATATTTTACAATTCCAAGTTTATGAAATGTAGATGTAATTCCATGAAGAGCTTCTTCCATTTTTAATTGCGTTTTTTGATGAGATATTTCGAGTCTCTCCATTTGCTGAAAATTTTCTTCCAAAGCATCTGCAAGGTTTTCTGCATTTTTCCCTTTCATAAATTTTTCATATCTTTTCATCAATCTCGATATCTTCTTATTCTGTTTAATATGTAAAACAAGAAAGATAAGAAACAAACATACAATAATACCAATATATATTAAATCACTCATTTTACTAACTCCTTTTCTTTATTTTATAATAGTATATTAATTTTGTATACCGTCAAATAATTCCAGTATACGTTCCAGTTCTTCCTGAGAATAATATTCTATCTCAATCTTCCCTTTTCCGCCTTTTTTATGGTTTATAGATACTTTCGTTCCCATAATTTCTTTTAGTTTATCTGAAAGTTTTGAATAGACAGCATCTTCACTGGAAGGAATGGAAAGTTTCGATTGCTTTGGATTCAGTATGGACTTTACAAGTTTTTCCGTATCCCTTACACTTAATCCCTTTTCCACAACCGTTTTTGCCGCTTTCATCTGAAGTTCTTCATGTTCAAGAGCGAGAAGCGCTCTTGCATGTCCCATTGATATTTCTTCATTAATAAGCATCTCCTGAACAGGTTCAGGCAGTTTTAACAATCTCATAGAATTTGTGATTGCCGTTCTGGACTTTGAAATTCTTTTTGCAAGTTCTTCCTGCTTCAAATTATATTCATCAATCAGACTCTTATAAGCCTGTGCCTCTTCAATGGGATTTAAGTCTTTTCTCTGAATATTTTCGATCAGAGCGATTTCCATAACCTCTTCCGGTGAATACTCTTTAATAACAACCGGGACTTCTTTTAATTTTGCAATTTTAGCAGCTCTCCATCTTCTCTCTCCTGCTATAATTTCATAATAATCATCTTTTTTTTGAACAACAATCGGTTGAATAAGACCATACTGTTTAATAGAATCCGCAAGTTCTTCCAATGCTTCTTTGTCAAATTTCTTCCTCGGCTGATCCCTGTTAGGCTCAATGTCGGAAAGTTTCAGCATGGTATCCGCCGGAACTTTTACTTCCTTAACAACCTCTTTGACTACTTCTTTTACAATTGGTTCACTATCTTTTTTGTTTTTTGATACAGATGCTGTAGTTTCAGGGATGAGTAAATCAATTCCCCGGCCAAGCCCCTTTTTTTTTGCTGCCATACTTCCTCCATATTTGTTTACATAACATTTTTTTATGTTATCTTGTATTCTCTATCACTTCCTGCGCTAATTTACTGTATGCAACCGCTCCGGCAGATTTACCATCATACATATGTATTGGCAACCCATAACTTGGAGCCTCCGCTAATCTGACGTTTCTCGGTATCACAGTATTGTAAATATTAATATGTACATTTTCTTTTACGTTTTCTACTACTTCTGAAGAAAGATTTGTTCTGGAATCGTACATTGTAAAAACAATCCCATCAATTTCTAATTTATCATTTAATCTATCCTGAATCAAATTTATTGTATGTATCAGCTGTGATAAACCTTCCAACGCATAATATTCACACTGAATAGGTACGATGACAGAATCAGCAGCTACCATAGCATTAACAGTCAATACATTTAAAGAAGGCGGGCAATCTATAATAATATAATCATATAATTCCTTTACATTTTCTAAAACCTTTTTTAAAATAAATTCTCTATCTTCAATACCAATTAAATCTATTTCTGCTCCGGACAAATTTACATTTGACGGAAGAACATTTAAATTGTCTACAGAACTTTTTGTCAAACATTCCGATAATCTACATTCTCCAAGAAATAATTCGTATACGGTGTTTTCAAGATTTTGCTTTATAATTCCAACTCCGCTTGTTGCATTTCCCTGTGGATCAATATCTACTAACAATACTTTCTTTCCTTCGCTTGCAAGACAGGAAGACAAGTTGATTGCAGTCGTTGTTTTTCCTACGCCACCTTTTTGATTGGCTATTGCTATAATTCTACCCATTGTGCCTTATGTCCTTTCTTTAGATTGTTTAACTTACATGGTAGTTTCCCCGTTTGTCTATTTTATCACATGTCTATCGACTTTTCCATATAAATGTTTCACGTGAAACATATTTAATAATATATTTTATTGAAATTTACTTTTTTAGATGAAATTATGCTATCAAACATTTTCTTATTATACAATTTTTCTTTATAAAAAAATTTATATACAGGTCTTTGTTTATATTATAAAAGAGATGTTTCACGTGAAACATCTCTTTTATAAATTTAAAACTAAAAATAACAAAAAGTAATTTCTAAATATTCATCAATTCACTAATAATATTATCTATTTCTATGGATACCCTTTCACTATCTAACTTAGCAATTTTTTTACAAAATTTCAACTTTTCAATAATTGAATTTAATTTCTTTTTATGATTTGCTTGTGCTTTTTTTTCATTAGATAAGTTATCTATTTCCAATTGAACAAACTCACCCTCTGTATTTTTGTTTTTTTCAGATGTTTCACGTGAAACATCTTTTTTTGATAATTGTTCAATACATTTATTTATAACTTGTAATTCTTTTTTTGCCTCCTTTATATTTTTTTCGTATCCTCTATTTTCAATTACATAAG
>CALWNA010000123.1 GCA_944382505.1 uncultured Lachnospiraceae bacterium | reverse complement strand
AGATTATGTTGGAAGCGGGGACTGACCCGACGATTCTTGTCGGCGGTATAATGCCTGCCATTAAAGGAAACACCAGAGTAGGCCATTCCGATAAAATGATTACCGAGGCATGTGAATATACAAACAGTTTTTTGTCCTTTTCTCCTACCATCGGAATTATTTTAAACGTAGCTGCAGATCATCTGGACTTTTTTAAAGATCTGGATGACATTCGTCACAGCTTTCGGAAATATGCCGAACTTATTCCTGAAAGCGGTGCTCTGATTATCAACAGTGACATTGAAAGACTTGATTATTTTACCGAAGGACTGAAATGCAATATTATCACGTTCGGCTCAGATTCTGCGAAAAGTAATTATAGCGCAGAAAATATAACCTTTGACGAATTTGCAAGAGGTTCTTATGATCTTGTTGTAGATGGCGAGACAAAATGTCATATAACACTTAAAGTTACCGGAGAACACAATATTTACAATTCACTTGCCACAATTGCCGCTGCACATTTTATGGGAATCGACAACAATAGTATTTTATCCGGCCTCCAGCAGTATGGCGGCACGGACCGCCGTTTCCAGTATAAAGGGAAAGTCGGAGAAGTGACAGTCATTGACGATTATGCCCATCATCCTGACGAAATCAAGGCAACAATCCATACAGCAAAATATTATCCACATAAAAAAATGTGGGTTGTATTCCAACCCCACACATACACAAGAACAAAAGCATTACTTGGTGACTTTGCACAGGCTTTATCGCAGGCAGATGCCGTTATCCTTGCCGACATATATGCCGCCCGGGAGAAAAACACTCTGGGAATCAGCTCAAAAGATGTTATGGAAGAAATCAGAAAACTTGGAACCGAAGCATATTATTTTCCAAGCTTTAATGAAATAGAAAATTTTCTATTAGAAAATTGCTCAACCGGAGATTTGTTAATAACAATGGGAGCAGGAGACGTAGTAAAAATAGGCGACCATCTCCTTGGTCAGTAACTTATTAACATCACCACAAAATTTTGTTGATAATTTTCAATAAAATTTTGTGGATTTTTTGTTTACATAAATTTTGTTTTTTGCAACCTGATAATTATCTGTGAGCAAGGTAGCTCCGACAAAAACCGACATATTATGAACACCTTCTATTAACATTATTAACATTATTAACAATGCCCCAAACCCCTTTAAAAATGGGCATTTCACCCAATTTGTGACGTTGCGTTTTCAGTGATTTGTGATATACTTTTTTTACATTCGGTGTACAAATAAATCTGACACCTGTAACGCAAACGAAAAGCAAAAGATTAGATTATAAATTTATAAATAGAAAAGGAAGGAAATATGTGCAAGTTAGTTTTAGATAGGGGTAATTTTGCGGATTTTACCTCTGTTTCAAATGTGTTTATAGATGAATACATGCCAAAGGCAAATGGTGAATTTATTAAAATTTACCTCCATTTACTGCGCCTTGTAGGCAGTCATGATGCTTTGTCCCAAAATATTTCTACGGAAAAAATTGCGGACAAGTTTAATGTTCTTGAATCAGATGTAATACGCGCATTAAACTATTGGTCCAATCAGGGATTACTTTCATTATCTTTTAACGACCAAAATGAGCTTTCCGGGATTAAACTGGAAGCTGTCATCCGTAATCACTACATTGTAAAAAACATTTGTCAGGAAAATTCCCCGAAAATAGCTTCTCAAAAAGAGGACATGCTTGCCAGGGCGTCCGGAGAAACCGTTTCTTCTTTTGTACCTGAATCTGATGGAATTGTTATTCCTGCCAAGAAAAAATACACTGCAAAAGAAATTTCTTCTTTTGCAAATGACGAGCGTGTTGAACAGTTGACGTTTCTTGCACAGACATACCTTGGGAAAACTTTAAGTTCCACGGACATTAACAGTATTTTATATATGGTCGACGGCCTTGGACTCGGAACAGATTTTATTGAGTACATCATGGAAACCTGCATATCCTCCGGTCTGAAAACTTTATCCTGCATTGAAAAACGCGCCGTAGAATATGTGCGTAAAGGAATTACAACCGTAGAGGATGCAAAAACAGATGACAAACTGCGACGTGCCATTTTTAAAAGTATTTACAAAATATTTGGAACCACGCCAAAAGCACCTGTTAAAAAAGAAATTTCATATGTGACAAAATGGTCTGAACAATTTGGTTTTTCTGACGAAATTATATTGGAGGCCTGCAACCGTACGATGGAGCATACACATACCGGCAGCTTTCAGTATACAGACACCATTTTGACCAACTGGTTCAACAGTAATGTAAAATCACCCGAGGACATCAAAAAGCTGGACGCCGCTCATACTGAAAAGATGAATCAGACCTTCAGACCAAAACCTTCTGCCCGATCAAAGAAAGCTAAATCTTTTGAGCAGCGCACTTATGATTACAATGAACTCGAAAAACAACTCAGGAGCAATCAGACAAAAAAAATGAAAAACCTTTTATCAAACGGAAGAAAAGAAAACTAATCTTACCGATATACATAGTAAAATGCATTTATACTTTATACACAACCAAATACTTTAGCAAAACAGCATTTGCGCGAAGGGAGCAATATGGGGTTATCCAGAGAACAGTTTGACGTAATATCAAACGTCTACAACAATCGAAGACTCGAAAATAAAATGAAATTAGATAAAAGAATCCGTGAAGTTTATGAATCTGTTCCAGCCATTCGGGAATATGACAGACAGATTAGCAGTCTTGCCATGAATGCGACACGGAAAGCACTTGCCGGCGACCTGTCAGCCAAGAACTCTCTGCGGGAAGACATTGAACGAATCAGTGAACAAAAAAGGGCTGCGCTGCTTGCCCACGGATATTCTGCCGATTATCTGGATGAAATATTTGACTGCAATCAATGTAAAGATACCGGATTTATTAACGGTTATCCCTGTGAATGTCTGAAAAACGAAATTGTAACACAATTATATTCCCGTTCAGAGTTAAAAGAGGTTCTTGCCAGGGAAAACTTTGACACGTTTAATTTTAACTTTTATTCGGAGGATTTTATTGACGAAAATCTTGGTATATCTTCACTGGAAAATATGGAAACCGTGGTAGATTACTGCCATTATTTTATAAATAATTTTGACAAAACCTTTGATAATCTGCTATTCTATGGCAGGGCAGGCACGGGAAAAACTTTCCTGATTAACTGTATTGCAAAAGAATTAATCGAAAAATCCTTTTCGGTTATCTATCTGTCTGCTGTCCAACTATTTGATTTACTGGCAGATTATTCATTCCGGCGCAGCAATAATACTTCTGTTTACAGGCAGATTCGTATGGATGAACTGCTTCGCTGTGACTTATTAATTATTGACGATTTGGGAACGGAAATGGGAAACTCCTTTACCGATTCTTCATTATTTGACTGTCTGAACGAAAGACTTATACATCAAAAATCTGTGATAATTTCCACAAATCTTTCATTGGATGATTTGCAAAAAAATTATTCGGAGCGTATTTTTTCCAGAACAACAGGAAATTATACTGCTTTTAAGATTTTTGGTGATGATATAAGAATAAAGAAAAAGTTTACGAATTAATACACGGAGGAAATTTTTAAATGTCTATCAAAAAATTTATTGAATCAATTCCTGTTGGTCCCCTTGCAATTGTCGCTTTATCCGGAAGCAAAGAGCTGGGCAAAACAATCGACGCTTATATTGCGGACTGGAGAAGCGAGAGAATCGAGGCAAAAGATTCCCCAATCACCTTCAAGGGATACGTTAAGGATTCCTATCTTCTTGACGTTAACACTCCAAGATTTGGTACCGGAGAAGCCAAATGTACGTTAAAAGATACGGTTCGCGGATGTGACCTTTATATTATCGATGATGTTACAAATTACAGTGTTGAGTACACTGTCTGCGGTCACAAAAATCATATGTCCCCGGACGATCATTATGCCGATATCAAAAGAGTTATCGCTGCTGCCGGCGGAAAGGCCCGTAAAATCACAGTCATCATGCCTTTCCTTTATGAAAGCAGACAACATCGACGTACCGCCAGAGAATCAATGGACTGTGCTGTAATGCTTCAGGAACTGGCAAATATGGGAGTTGATAATATTTTAACTTTTGACGCTCACGATCCTCGTGTTAACAACGCGATTCCAATCAATGGTTTTGAATCTATCATGCCCACATATCAGTTTATTAAAAATCTTCTCCGTAATGTCGATGATATTCAGATTGATGCTGAGCATTTAATGGTAATCAGTCCTGATGAAGGTGCTATGGGCAGAGTTGTTTATTATGCCAACGTGCTTGGTATCAATATGGGTATGTTCTATAAACGCCGGGATTATACAACGATTGTCGACGGCCGCAATCCAATTGTTGCCCATGAATATTTAGGAGAATCCGTTGAAGGCAAAGATGTTTTAATTATTGACGATATGATTTCTTCCGGTGACAGTATGTTAGACGTTGCAAGACAGCTTAAGAAAAGAAAAGCTAACAGAGTGTTTGTGGCCTCCACATTCGGTCTTTTCACCAACGGACTGGAACGATTTGATAAAGCTTATGAAGACGGTTTGATTTACAGAGTGATGACAACAAACTGCATTTATCAGACTCCGGAACTTCTCGAAAGAGAGTGGTATATCAATGTAGATGTAGCGAAATACACAGCATTGTTTATTGACCGGTTAAACCACGATTCCTCTATCAGCGATCTGCTCAATCCGGTTGAAAAAATTAATAAAAAAGTAAATGAATACAAAAACCGATAAACAGACAATAACGATGTTCCTACTTTTGCAGGGTACTGGTTTCTCAGGCAAACTATTCTCCCTGCAAACTGTTTTCAGGGAGAAACAGGACTCATTCCAGTCCTGCTTCTCCCTGATTTATTTTGTTATTACCTATTTTCCGTTCAATACATTATTTATCTTTTTTACAACCGCTCTTTTTTCACTCGCCTCATACTCTTCAGGATAACAGCATATCACCTGTCTGCTGCTCCACTTTCCGTATATCCTTTTCCCCTCTTTCTTTCTGTATGGGCGGACACGGACGTAAATTGAGTTTTCTTCCGGCACGTCCGGTATCCATCTTTCCCGATCCGCACGGTAATGGAAAAATCTATAATCAAAGTCCAGTTCATCCATTTTCTGTTTCATGGCATTTTTCTTTAAATCAAGATCGGAA
>CALWNA010000122.1 GCA_944382505.1 uncultured Lachnospiraceae bacterium | reverse complement strand
TACTGTCTCTCGCGCATGGCAAGATACTCAATGTCAAATGTATCTGTATTCCCAAACTGGTTGTTATAATTTTCTTCTGCAATATTTTTCGCTTTTCTGAGTAATTTTTCCAGCACCACAAAACAGTCTCCGTTATAATCTGATATATCTTTATTTACAATTCTCTCGGACATTCGTTGTAATATTTTGATAATCTGTTCATCCGTTTCCTTTTTCAATTCTTCGATATAATCCACTTTTTTTCGCAAATGCAGATTTGCAACAATTCCGGTGCCTACACCTAAGGCAAAAATCAACACTTCGTTGAAAACAGACGATGCATCCATTGCCCCGAAAGTCAGGAAATGCGAAACCAATACAGAATTCATTGCAATCGCACTGTTCCATTGACAGAAATAGCAGATAAAAATATATGGAATTATATATATCAAAAAAGCCTGTCTTGTAAATCCAAATATTGCAAAACAAACATATGCTATGAATAATGCTACGATAAACGCAATCAGCCTGCCGACCGCTGTGTGAATCGTTTCCTTTTTTGTCGGTTGTATTGTTAAAATTGCGACAATTCCGGCCGAAATAGCAAATTCAAGATTGAGCAATGTTGCAAGCCCAATGGCTATGACCACGGCCAAACTTATTTTTAGCGAATTAAGCACCAACCTCTTCAATGTTTTCTATCCTTTCCGGATTTCACTTTTTATATCAAAACAAAGCTCACAGCGTTTTTGAATCGAAAACGCTTGAAAATATTGTTCCTCCAACGGAATCCATTTATTTAAAAATACTTGCAAAACCTCTTCTCCGTTGCGTTTCCGGATACGGCGCATCTGCTCTTTGGAGGAAACCGTCAGGAAAATATGCAAATCATAAAAATCCCATAATTGCGGATGGCAACTATAAGAACCTTCCACTAGTGTAACCAATTTTTTCTCTATCCAAACGGGCTCTTTCAACTTTTGCGTATGACAATCATAAGGGCAGTAAGAAAAGGGGATGTCCCGTTTCAACGGAATCAAAACCTCCTCTCTGAGACGTTCCCAGTCCACATTACCGCCCGGTTGCTGTAAGCGTTCTGCTGTACGCTGCTTGGGGCGGAGGAAAAAGTCATCCATATGTATCACATTACAATTCTCCGCTTTTTGAATCTGTGCGGCAAATGTAGTTTTTCCCGCTCCGCAGCGTCCATCCAGTGCAACCAGAATCGGGCTTTTCCTTTTTTTTAAATTATGCAAAACTGCTTGGATTTCTGTAATTTCTCTATCTGTCATGTATCGTGCTCCACAGATACGGCTGTGGGATGTTCCCTGTGAAAGTGAACCATTCCCGTACGATTCAGGGCGACCATAATGGTCGGAATCAAAATCAGTTGTACAAGAATTCCAGGTATCGCATTTACAAATGCCTCTGTCATAAATATCTTCCATGTCAGACCGCTGCCGGACAGACCCAGCTGAAATGCCTGAACAATTCCCCACACCGCACGTCCTGCAAGCATGGCAATAATCAGGCAGCGGTACAACGCCCGTATGCACTGCCATTTGGAAATGCTGTAAAGCAATCCCACTACAAGACCATAAGTCATTAACTCAAAAGCCATGGCAGTAGCTGTCGGAAAGAAAATCGGTACGCCAAATATTGCAGAACGAAGCAAAGGCACAATAAACCCTACTACTCCTCCCCACTGCCAACCACAAATCAGACCACAAAGAAACACAGGAATATGCATTGGTAAAAGCATATTTCCGATTTGCGGAATCTGTCCTGTCAACATCGGCAACACTAAACCAAGAGCTAAAAACATCGCTGCCAGTGTCATATTTTTTATATTTTGTTTCATGATCAATCTCTCCATTTATCAATATTTATTTATACGTATGCCGGTTTTTCTGATTCATCTCTCCGACATGTTTCAATGCGTCTCTTTTTTAATCTAATGATACAATTTCATACTCTCTTCTGCCCAGGCCATGCTGTGCTGCCGCCTCTACTGTGTGAATACCATGCAGGGAATTCATACGTTCAATCAAAGCCTTTTTCCCCGGATCATTGGCATTTACCACCGCGTCATAGCATGCCTGATCGATTGCGACCGGATCCGTAGATGCGAAAATCCCCAAATCTCCCATCTCCGGTTCCGCCGGATGGGAGTCACAGTCACAGTCAACACTTAACCGGTTTGCCACATTGATATACAGCATATTTCCCGCCCCCTTATACTCAATAACTGCCTTGCAGGCATCAGCCATAGATTCCAAAAAATGATCCTGCGGTGGCAGCTTATCGAACAGTTCTGCTGACTCTGTAGTTACACCGGCAGTATGAATGTAGGCCTTACCATGTGTTGAGCCAATGCCGATGCTGATATTTTTCAACGCTCCACCAAAACCGCCCATAGCGTGTCCCTTGAAATGAGAGAGAATAAGAACGGAATCATAATTGGCAAAATGTTCTCCCACAATATCTTTGTCCAGATGGAATCCGTTTTTTACAGGAATCTCTCTATACTTTCTTATTTATTTTGAACAAAAAGCTCTTTATTTTAGATACT
>CALWNA010000121.1 GCA_944382505.1 uncultured Lachnospiraceae bacterium | reverse complement strand
TAGAGTCCGCTATAAGATTCATTACCCTCGGACCGGCTTTGACCTTAACAATCGGAAGTTTTGCACGGCGTGCGTATTTGGGTGTCTGTTCTACCACGATACTTGGGAGACCTGCATCTTTTAGTTTCAGTTTTTTCTTATCAATAACAAAAACGCTGACAACCTGTGAATTTTCTTCTAAAGTTTTCTGCTGTTCAGCCTGTTTTTTCTCTGCCTTTTTGCCAAAGAAATAAAGAACGATAATGGCAATCAGTAAAATTGCAGTAATAACAATTAGAGTTATTCCAACAGGACCGATAGCTGCCAGTACTGGTGTGTGATTAATCATTATGTACCTCCGCATTTTTTTCTCATGTGATATTCTATCATTTAATAAACAAATTTACAATATTAAAACTTTGTCTGACCGATAAGTGCCGCCACTTTTTCATGTGTTATATGAGACAGATTTTTTTGCTCGGCGCGCGTCATATTCTCCGTATAAATGGGTTCCCCGAAATTGACCGTAACTTTTGCGGATTTAACTTTCGGGAAATGTTTTTCAAAAACATTGGCAGTACCTGTAATACCTACGGGGACAACCGGGCATTGGGATTTTGTGGCAATCTTCATGCTGCCGTCCCGGAATTCATGAAGTTTTCCGTCTTTGGATCTGGTTCCCTCCGGAAAAAGAAAAACAGAAATACCGTTTTTAATCATATCGGCCGCTGCAAGGACTGATTTTAACCCCTCGCGCGGGTCTTTTCTGTCTAAGAAGATGCAGTTGACAAAATACATCCACCAGCTTAAAAAAGGGATTTTTTTCATTTCTTTCTTGGCAATATAGCCGGTTGGTCGTTTCATTAAAATATAAGTAACCATAATATCGTACAGGCTTGTGTGGTTTCCCACAAACAGGACGGCGCGGTCTTTTGGAATATTTTCGTAACCATTGACGGTAATTTTCACACCGGAAAGAAGAACAACACATTTCAGACCAAATTTGACACAGGCAAGGCTGCTTTTGTTGCGAACATCCATATTGAAATGTTGTATAATCCATTCGGCCAGCAGGATAGGCAGGGAAATAATGAAATATATCACAAGAAATAAAAGTAATAAAACAAGACGAATCATAAATAAAGTCTCCTGAAAAGTAAATTTTTGTAATAAATGAAAATACTTGATATATAATAATTATATCTATAAAATATTTCCAATATATTACTATATTACCATATATTTATAAAGAATAAAATCACGGGTTTGGTGAAAATGTACAGGAACATTATTTCATAATTGTAAAAATTGTTAAAAACAATAATAAAAGCATTTTTATTTAAATGATTTTATTGAATTTAAAATGTGTTCGTGTTATACTCACGATATATAGCGATAAAAGTTCGCAAATAAAGAGGAGGATTATAAAATGAAGACTTTAAAGAGACTTGCAGCAGTAGTTGCAACAGTTGTACTTACGGTTGGAATGAGTGCTAGTTGTTTCGCTGCCACATGGGACAGTTATTTTGGTATCCAGGGAGGCTGGTATGAAGGCGCAGACGGCGAGCTCACATCAAACACAGCAGACGGCTGGACAGCAGATATGGCATCCATCGGTTGGGGCGGATGCTGGGGCGGTCAGGTAATGCAGTCCGTAGACATCAAAAAAGGTGAAGAATATACTCTGAAATGTACATTGTCATCAAGCAATTGTGACAAGTGGGTATTTATCAAAATCGCAAAAGATGATAATTTTGCATATGGTCAATGGGTTCAGATAAAAAAAGGACAATCAGTAACAGTTGATGAAACATTTACGGCTGAGAACGATGCTGACCAGATTACATTTGGTATCGGTGGTGATTTTGGTGACAGAACCGGAATTGATGCTGATGCGGAAGCAAGATATGCGTTAGCTTCAGGCGGAGCTTCATCTATTAATGATGGCGATCCTACATATGCAACAGTAATTACATGTGAAGGTTTCTCATTGGAAGCAGCAGGTGCTGAGACAGAAGCGGCTGAGACAAATGCGAGCGGTGAAACCGCTGCTTCATCAAGCACATCTACAACTTCTTCAACAACTTCAACAGTAGCAACAGGTGACTTTACACCGATTGCTTGCGGTGTTGCAGCAGTGGTTGCAGCAGCAACAATTGTAGTATTTGCAAGAAAGAAAGATGCAGAATAGACACGTGATAACAAGACATATTTGAACGTGTAAAAAATAACATATAACCATATAAAAAAGGTGTCCTAAAAGTATGATGTTTCAACATTGTATGGAAAGGATGCCTTTTTTATGAAAGAAAAAACTTTAGAAAATGACTTGGGTTTTTATCGCAATATGAAGCGCGATATAAAAACATTTTTCCAAATATAGTTATTGTGAATAAATTAACAATGTGCATTTGTGAAAAATAGTTAAAAAATGTGCGATTTTTAAATCGGGCGTAAGAGAAAAATGTTAAAAATATACAAGAAAAAACATTCTGAAACCGTTTTTGATTGTTGATTTGTACATACTGTTGTGATAGAATAGATACCAAGAATATCACTATGTGGATTCTAATGTAGGTGAAAAATTTTTTCGGGAATAAAGGAGGAGAAGCAGAAATGAAAAAATTGGGCCGTAAAGCATTAGCTTTATCACTTAGTCTTGTAGTGGGAATGTCCATGCTCGCTACAGGATGTGGAAATGGGGGAGGAAGCTCTTCATCATCAGGTGGAGTGACGACCGGTTTGGATACAGATACATCTGGAGATATCTCTATTATGGTATGGTCTGGTGATGGTGAGTATTATGAAGATTTAGGACATCAGGAATTATCGGCAGAGGATCTGACTGCGACAAATGTTGCACAGATTTATGCAGTTGCTAAGAAATTTAATGAAACATATCCTAATATTAAAATTAATCTCTGGGCAAAGTCCGGTGACCCTAACCAGCCGGGAACCCCGTCATGGGATCAGGAAATAGAAAACTTTAAGTCTGACTACGGAAAATATCCTGATATCTGGGCTTCTAACAGTGTTACCACAGACATCAAAAAAGGTATTGTAGCAGATTTATCCAGATATAGTGACGATGAAACGTACAAGAGCTACAATTCAAGCCTTATGGATAATCTTAACTATTACGGATTCCAGGCAGGACTTCCGTCATTTTCCATTCCTTGGGGTATCTGGGTAAACAAGTCGTTGGCTGCTCAGAACAACATTGACATTCCTGATGCGGATTGGGATATTGATGACTTTACAACTTTTGTCACTCAGGCTGATTTGAAGACGTTCTGGGGAATGAAAACAGCGTCTACGGACCCTGCAGGACATGATGGTCACGGACCGCTGGATATTATCAACATGGGTGTTACAACAATTAACAAGCAGATTTCAGAACAGGGAACGGTTGATTTGAACACTGATGAAGTCAGAGATCTTCTCGGCTATTGTTCAGAATGGGCTGCAACATCTATCGACACAGCACAGGGAGCAGAAAATCTTTCCGCAGATATCGCTGCTGAAAGCAGAGGCTATTCATGGTATTATTTCTGCAACAACAGAACTTTAGTTAATATGGAAGATCCGTGGTATCTGACCGCAGGCGCTGATCCATCAGCAAAAGAAAGTGATACATATATTAATGCAAGCGATTGGGATATCTATCCATTCCCATCAACAGATTACTGTGAAAACACTATCAGACTTGTTATGGATCCAATTTGCTTACATAACTATGCGGCAGATGATGGCAACGATGAGTGGAGCGATGAAGAAAATCAGAAACTGGATATTGCCTACACATTTGCTACCTATTGGACTGCAAGCACAGAAGCAAAACAGGCAATATTTGAACAGCAGTGGACAGA
>CALWNA010000120.1 GCA_944382505.1 uncultured Lachnospiraceae bacterium | reverse complement strand
TTTCAAACACATGTGTCACTTTATCCACCAACAAAAAAGACGATACTTTAATATCGCCCAAATCAAGAAGAACCGGAATCAATGAACCGGCTCTTACCTTAGAATTTCCAAACGCTCCGCTTATCTGCAAAGTTTTTGAAACTTTATTATATAATTTTAAAAGCACCTGACCTTTCAACTTCGCAATCTTCGGAGAATCTATCTTTTCAAAATACTGAAGCGTTCCCCATTTACTGATATTTTTCTTTGATTTTGTGTAATAAAATTTAACTGTTCCTTTATCGTTCTGATATTCCAATTTAATCTGATTATACACGTCTTGGTCAATACTCCTATTATAAGTATAATCCTCTGCCGTCTCTGCATCAATCAGACAACTTGTTACCTTCATTCCTGTCGGCCTTTTCAACATCAACTTTCCGCAATCATCATATAAGGTATAAATATTTCCTGTTGCCATCAATGTCTCATTTAATGAATTTGATATAATATCGAACAAAGTAAGATTATCCTCTGCCCTTGTAATCGGATGCTTGGTTTTTGCCAGGGTACCGACATTCAATCCCATATCCTTTGCTATCATTCTAACAAGCGCATCTGTTGTCTTCCTTTTGTAAATATAAGTATCCTTATTTTTTAGATAGCGTAACTGATCATACACTGTGACATCCATTTTTTCATCCTTTGTCTTGCGCACGCTAAAAACAAAACCATAAAAAAACTTCTTATCATTAAGATACATAAGGACTGAATTACCCTCTCTTATTTTATATTTGCTACTAAAAATCGTTTGAAATGTCATTTTGCCTGCAGTGTTTTTTCGCTCCCAGACAACTTTTAAGCCCTCAACAACCGGAGGAGAAAACATTTTTTTACCATTCTGTATTACAAGATTCACTTTCACATCATGATGGTAATTGATTTTACTGATTTCATAGCTTATCTCTTTTTGATTTTTAGTCGCTTCGTTTTTAGCATCAATAGTTTTAAGGAATTGTTTTAAATATTTTAGTTCTTCCTTTGCGCTCTTGCTAGACGAACTACTTTTACTTGTTGTCCCTGAAGATGAGGCGGTGCTACTTGTAGTTTTTGTCCCTTCAACCGTTACTTTAACGGAAACTCGTTTTGAAGTTTTTTTGCCACTAACAGTTTCTACTGCTATGGTGTGTTCTCCTGCCTTAATAGAACTGTAAGTATATGTACCTGCAGCTACTCCGCCTGCTAATAATGAACCGTCAATATAAACATTATGCATATTGTCCGCAAGGCTTCCCGCTGTCCATGTTACCACGACAGTATTGTCTCTATTGCTTGATGCCACTAATCCACTCGGCTTTAAAAGATTGTTGTCTACTTTATAAGCAACCGTTTCATCTTCTGTAAAAAGCAGACCATATCCGGTTATTGTGGGATTGTTTGCTTTATAGGTTCGCCTGCATACCTTATTGCCCGAATTACCTTCAATTGTATGTATAGTGCCGTTGAGATATGAACCAGTAGCTTTTTCCACAATTCCAACATGACTGGCCCCATTAGACTTAAAATAAATAATATCATTCCTTGTCGGAAAATAACTTTCTTTATATTCAAACCGGTTCTTGGACTTAAAATAGTTCATTCCGGCATCTGTACTTGCCGTTTTGGTAACTCTGCTTGACACCCCTGCCTTATAAGCACACCACGTAACAAACGCCTGACACCATTGACAATTCGGCATTCCTATCCACGCACCATACTTTGTATAGTAATTCGTACTGCCCGTATATCCAATTTCCTTTGCTGCAACAGTAACTAAATCCCCTTTCATAATCTTACTCCTTAATCTTAGGTATCGTTAACTTTGTTCCATGAACAAGATGCTTGCCATTGGCGCTGGCTTTATACCCTGCTTTTTTTGCTGCTTTTTCAATAACGTTTTTATTCTTTGTGTATATCATCTGTCTGTATGTTTTTGTTCCCAAGGTATAGTATTTTTTTTTTATAATCTGTAACGTATCGCCCTTCTTGACCTTATGTGTGGTTGGCAGGTCTTTGTTGAGTTTTCTTGCTTTTTTTTTCGAAACTGTTTTTGCCGAACCATTCTTTTTAACCGTTACTTTAATCGTTCCATACTTTACATACTTTTTCAATGTTACCGATACAACAATATCAAATCCGTTATCCGCCTCTTCCTTGATGGTATAATCTTCGATTGTTACTTTCATTGTAGTGTCAAACAGAGCCTTACCAGATGGAGCTGTCCTAATCACTTTAAAATTAAATCCATTTGTATCATTCTTAAAGGCTTCTATCTGTTCAAGATAATAGCTGGCTGGCATCATGTTATGATTAAAAAATGTCAGTGGGATTGGGCTTTGCGAAACCTTCTTCTCATAGTAATTGTTATACGTCGCAAATGGATATTTAGTAATTTGAGGCAAGAGCAAATCGAAACTAAATTCTGTAAGTTTCGGAGACTTAATTTGATTTATCTCCCCCTCGTTAATCAAAGTAATTGTCTGATTGTTTCCAGAAATTTTAGTCTCGATTTTTTCAGGTGCTATCGGAAACAGCACTTTCCCGAAATAAAAATAATACATCTTTACGCTCCTTCCGCTACAATATTCATCTGTTGCTGTATACCATCTTTTAAGCTATTCATAATACCATCTAAATCCGCATCAGAATTTACATTGTTATTATTTGTCATATTTACATTGATACTTGCAGTGGTAAATCGATTAATAGCTTCTCTTTCTGCATACTCTCTTATGTATTTCAATTGGTCAGATGTTGCATCCAGTTTGTCCGACACATCAGCAGTATTGGATGCCGTTTCACTGGCAGAATTTGCCACGGATGAATTTTCCAATGCTTTACTGTATGCATCTTGTGATTCGTCATCCTTATCGCTTTTATCTATTCCAAAATCAAAAAAGCCGGAAACTTTATCAGCAACACCGTCTCCCCACGCTGCACCCGATTCAAAGGC
>CALWNA010000119.1 GCA_944382505.1 uncultured Lachnospiraceae bacterium | reverse complement strand
TCCAACACTCCCACTTCTGAAGATAGAATTAACTGATCGTCATCCGTTATATAATATCTGGAAGGTCTCAGACCATTTCTGTCTAAGATAGCCCCCATGTAATCCCCGTCAGAGAACAGAATGGATGCCGGGCCATCCCATGGCTCCATCATCGTTGCATAATACTGATAAAAATCTTTCTTTGACTGACTGATTGTATCGTTCTTTTCCCACGGCTCCGGAATGCACATCATCACCGCCAACGGAAGCTCTACTCCGTTCATTACCAAAAACTCTAACGTATTATCAAGCATCGCTGAATCAGAACCATTTGTATCCACAACCGGCATAACTTTCTGGAGAGAATTCTGCATATACTCACTTGTCATGGATTCTTCTCTTGCAAGCATATTATCTGCATTTCCGCGAATTGTATTAATTTCCCCATTATGGACAATAAAGCGGTTCGGATGCGCTCTTCTCCAGCTCGGATTTGTATTCGTTGAGAATCTGGAATGAACCAAAGCGATTGCCGATTCATAATTTTTATCCTGTAAATCCCCAAAAAATAACCGCAACTGTCCAACCAAAAACATTCCCTTATACACAATGGTTCTGCTGGACATAGATACTGTATATGTTCCCGCATTGCTGTGGGAAAAAACTCTTCTGACAATGTACAACATACGGTCAAATGGAAGACCTTTTTCCACATCTTCCGGCTTTCCTATAAAACACTGCATAATGTAAGGCATACATTCTACTGCCTTTGTTCCCAGAACTTCCGGATGAACCGGAACCTTTCTCCAGCCCAAAAACTTTAGTCCCTCTTTTTCCGTGATAATTTCAACCATTTTCATTTCACGTTTTCTCTGTAATTCATCCTGAGGCATAAAGAACATTCCAACACCGTATTCTCTTTCTCCTCCAATATCAAATCCTAAAGGTTTTGTGACTTTTTTAAAGAACTTATGTGAAATCTGCAGCATAATACCGACACCGTCACCAGTCTTACCTTCGGCGTCTTTTCCTGCCCTGTGTTCAAGATTCTCAACAATCTTTAGAGCATTTTCAACTGTCGCATGGCTCTTAACCCCTTTAATATTAACTATGGCTCCAATACCACAATTATCATGTTCGAAACGGGAATCATATAAGCCATCATCTGCTGCCTGTCTGAATAATTCATTCTGATTCATGATTTGTCCTCCTTTATTCATATAAAACTGTATTTTCGCTTTTTCTTCCTATTATTGGTAAAACAAAAAGGTACAAAAATCTACACGGTCATTCAACCTATGTACATCTTTGTACCCTTTTATAAACCCACTTAAATTTATAAACTATTTTGTTTAAAAAATCAAGCAAAATTAAGTTTTTAGTGTTATTTTTTTAATTTTATTAATTATTACTCGGGTAACGCAATCTATATATCTACTATTTCTTAACTATATAAACAATTTGATTAAGGAAATAAGGTATTCGGCATTCAAAAAATCAGGGACCTTCCAGCAGGTCCCCATATCACTTTAATTATTTAAAAAATCTTTTATTTTTTTACTTCTCACCGGATTTCTTAATTTCCGTAAAGCCTTCGCCTCAATCTGTCGGATACGCTCTCTTGTGACATTAAAAATTTTTCCCACTTCTTCCAGTGTTCTCGGATGTCCGTCACGAAGACCGAATCGTAAAATTATTACTTCACGTTCCCTATCCTTTAAGTCCTTTAATAATACATCGATATGCTCACGCAGCATAACAGATTCAATGTTTGCTTCCGGAGTAACTGTATTATTATCTGCGACAAAATCTCCCAGGTTTGAATCGTCTTCTTCTCCTATCGGAGTCTCCAATGATGCCGGTTCTCTTGCAATCTGCATAATTTCAAGAACTTTTTCCTCTGTCATATCCAAAGCCGCCGCAAGTTCCTTACTGGATGGTTCATATCCCAGTTCCAAGGTTAACTTTCTCTGCATTTTGGACATTCTGTTAATCGTTTCTACCATATGCACCGGAACACGTATTGTTCTGGCATGATCCGCCAAAGCTCTCGTAACTGACTGCCTAATCCACCAGGTTGCATATGTACTTAACTTATAACCTTTTGTGTAATCAAATTTTTCTACACCCTTAATTAAGCCCAGGTTTCCCTCCTGAACCAAATCAAGAAAACTCATCCCACGTCCTGTATATCTCTTTGCGATACTCACTACCAGACGTAAATTTGCTTCTATTAACTTTTCTTTTGCGACTAAATCGCCCTCTGTCTTGCGCTTGGCAAGCTCCAATTCTTCTTCTGCCGTTAATAGTGGAACTGTTCCAATCTCCTTCAAATACATACGTACAGGATCTTCTGTTCCTACACCCTCGAGCAAATCTACAGCATCTAATTCTACTGTCTCTTCATCTTCACCATCAAAATTCTCGTCTGTAGGTTCCAGCAAGTCTCCCTCATCTGCCGCAACAGAAGCAATTTCTTCATCCGTAGGTTCTGTAACCAGATCCACCAACGGAATATCGTCAACTTCTGCCATATCAGGCTCTTCCTGATCATCCGCATTCTCAGGTTCGGCATCATCAGCCATTACAACTTGGATATCTTTTTCGGATAATTTTATGACCAGATCATTTTGCTGCTTGTCCGTCAACTTTTCTTCTTTGAAAAAATCCTGAATTTCTGCCGTTGTAAGCTGATTGTCTCTGCCTTGTGCCAATTCAACTAATTCTGCAATTTTCTGAGTAAAGTCTTGTTTTTTCAATACAGCATCCTTTCTGACTATTGAAACTTTTGTTTCACACGCTTGTACTTTTTGGTACACGAAACTGACCACAAATTTATAATTTGTCGGTCGAACTAATATTATACACAAAAAAACAGCCAGTGTAAACCGGCTGTGAAATTTTTTTTTGAATTTTGTTGATTTTTATGTTTTTTTAGCCATGAACAACCTAAAATAAGTTATTTATCCTGTTCCAGATCATCCGGTGAAACTATAGGGGACCATCCGTCATTCTGCCCCGGATATTCCTCCGAGCTATCTTCACTGCTATTATTCTCTGATTTATCCGTCTCCGGTTGTGTTTCTTCATAGACATCGACATTATCCCAGTAATTTGTTTCTTCCTTCGTATTTGCCGTTGTCTCTACTTCTGTAAACGTTATGCTCTCCTCTGTCCCGGCATTTTCCGGCTGTTCTTGGGAAGTTGTTGTTGTACTTTCCGTCTTTCCCGCTTCGTTCCTTGACTTATTTGCCATATTAATCGCCACCATACACGTAATCGCCACCACAATTACGATGATGACAATAATAGAAATAATTATTTTTTTTGTTCTGCTCATTTTAACTCCTTCTTTCCCTTCTCTATGAATTCCCAACATTATTTTTCTTCAACGCATCAATCACCGCCGCAATTGCACTCTCATTGTTAGAAACCGTTACTTTATCTGCCACACGCTTTACGCGATCCAGTGCATTCGCTACGGCAATCCCTATATCCGCATATTCCAGTAATGAAATATCATTTTCATAATCACCGATACCGATTGTAGTATGTATATCTGCCTCCAGAAAATCTTTCATATATTTTACGGCAATACCTTTACCACTATGAACATCCTGTATTTCCAGCCCTTCAGACCAACTGGTGTCAAATCGGAATCTGTCGCCAAACTTTTCTTTTAAATCTTTCTGTATCATTGCAGTGATATCCTCGGGCTGAACAATAACGATTTTATATATCTCGTTTGGAAGTTTATTCCAAAGTTCATCCAGGGTCCCATCTTCCGGTTTATGTTCCATAGGATTGTACCCCACACTATCCCGTTCAGAATAATTTATCCAGTATTCCCATACCTGACGCCATTGTTGATTGATGTATTGAAATAATTCTCTGCAGTCTGTCTTTCTCATTGTCCATTTATGAATCAATTTTTCTTTCTGCATATCATAAAGCATTGTACCATTCATTGACACAATTGGTGCATTAATTTGAAATTGCTCTTTAAATAAATTGACATGTTCCGGAAATCGTCCTGTGGCCAATGTGAATAAACCGCCTTCTTTTTGAAAATACCTGATTGCTCTGGCATTTTCTTCAGAAACTTTCAAATTACTGTCTGTCAGCGTACCATCACAGTCTGTACAGATTAAATATCCATCAAACTTACCCATACTTCCTCCATTCTACCGCTTTTTCACACAACAAATAGTAATGAAAGATTTTTCGCATTACTTTACCGTCTTGTTCTTATCATTATCTGCATTATAACAAAAACAAACCTGCCCTTCAACCAAAGATAGTTGATTCATAATTTTTTAATTATGTTTTGCACAGCACCATTTTCTTAAAACATTTATATCACAGAAAAAGGGTTCTATCTCAAACGTCATTTCACATTTGAGATAGAACCCTTCTTATGTTCTTTTATGCTTTACTTTGAAGGAACAATTCTTTATTCAATTGCAATATATTTCTTTTCTTCGACTTCAGGTTTTGTTTCTTTCTTTGGAACAAATAACTGTAAGATACCATTTTCAAATTTCGCTTTGACATCTTCTTCCGTTACATGCTCTCCTACATAAAAGCTTCTCTGGCATTTTCCGTAATATCTCTCTTTACGGATATATTTACCTTTCTTATCTTTTTCATCATTCGTGTCTTTATGCTCGGCTGAAATTGTAAGATATCCGTCATTCAATTCTGCCTTAACGTCTTCTTTTGCAAATCCCGGAAGTTCCATATCGATTTCGTATCCGTTATCCAATTCTTTTACATCAGAGCTGATTTTCTTCATTACTGATGCATGTCTTCTGAATTCCGGTTCAAAATCAAATACTTCTCCAAAATCATCAAATAATCTGTCCATTCCAAAAATACTAGGTGTTAACATAATACATACCTCCTTTTATAATTGCGGCTCGTTACCGTTGTTGTTAATGTTTTAAAGAACTTTGTTGTTCCTTATGACTATGTTATAACACGTTTTATTAGCACTCGCAAGAGGTGAGTGCTAATTTTTTTGTGAATTTTTTGTGAACTTTTAAATCGAATTAAAATTCCCTTATTATAAAAAAAGATATTCTATATGTCTCAATAAAAATTTCTCACTATGAAAACCCCAATGCAATGAATTTTCTATCAGGGGCCTAATTTTGAATCTTTTCGTAAAATTCACTTTTAATTGCAATAAACTCCTCAATTTTTCTCATTAAATTAAATAATCTGGCTCTGTCTTCAAATTCCTGTCTGTTCACCGGCAAAGGCTGAGATTTCATATACATATCCATCTCGGCAAACTCTTCCATCAATGCTTTTCCGTCATTCTCCTTATCAAATACCTTTGCCATATCTGCGAAAAATTTTGAGACTTTTGCTGCTGTAATCGGTTTACTTTCCAGCCTGCTCACATTTTTATACATTTCATAGAGGACAATATACTGTC